>JBEKLI010000273.1:0-3849 GCA_050010275.1 Desulfomonilia bacterium
ATGAAGCAAGGCCCGGCAAGGTCTTTGGGGATGTAAGCAAGGATCAGGATCATGAAGAAGAGCTCAACACTCACGAGCAGCAGGCCGACGCTCATGCCTGAGCGGAGGCAGATGTTGACAATGTCAAGAGGTGCACCTTTCAGTGATGCAAAGGCTGCCCTTGAATTGGCAACGGTATTTATCCTGATGCCGAACCAGGCAACACCGTAGGAGCCCATAATCCCTGCTATTGAACATATAAGGATAATGATGATGCTGGATGCTGGTGCGCCCTGGAGTCCATAGAAATAATAAACGATACACGCTGCGATGAGTACCCACAAGCCCGCCAGGAACTTACCCTGCTGTGCCAGATAGGTCTTACACGTTTCCCAAATGGTGTTGGAAACGGAAAGCATGGAGGCGTGAGCCGGAAGGTTCTTGGTCTGTACATACTGCATGAGACCGAAGAGCAAACCGATGGCACATACCACCAACCCGATATTGAGAATTGTTAATCCACCGAGGGTGTTGCCTATGAATGCCACATTCGACAGATCAGGAAGCTTGATGTCCGCTTCCCCTGCAAAGGCAACAGGCACCATGGAGAACATAGCACCCATGGCCAACATGAAAGACCATAAACTAAGCTTTGCTTTACTCATGTCTCATCTCCTTGTTTATTGGTCACTACATTGATATGCGCCCATAACAGGCGCATTTCTATCCTACCTAGCTCCATTTAGATTATCTTATAATTACCTGATATATTTAAGCATAAGCACATGTTCGTGCTTTGATAGACACTACCCCTCTCCTCAATTCACTCTGTGCCTTCATGAGTGAATCATCATTCAGCCCATAAAAAAGGTACAATAGGTCTTGTTCACTGTCAAGGCTTTTTTTATAGCTGAGATGTAATCGATTCACAGAGTTATTCAAATAACTGTTTAAAAAGAGAACAGTATTCCAGCATCAATAAAATCCGGTGCATGTTCTCAAATCACTGTCTTAAATATTGCATGGTTCCGTCCTGAATGACAGCGACCTTGGCCTCGTTCGGATAGTCTTTTTCAAGGATTGCAAGTACTTCAGGCCATGTCTTTACGGTTGTAGCATCATCAGGGTGGCAGATCAGATCGAGGCCTGTCCTGTCAGGGTGAGGATTCAGAACAATGAGATTTTTCATAAGGAGTTGAACGAAACCTGGAGAACGGTGGCTGTAGTGCCTTCCGCCATAGTCTGAGCCCCAGGCCCTCATCACATAGTGGGGGACTTGTCCTTCGGGTGCATCGGAGATGAGCACGGCAGTGCCCTGGGCTCCGGGCTTAAGTGTCTGGAGCGCAAGGAGTAGCGCGATGGCCGACTCGTTGGCCTTTGCGTAAGAATTGCATACAACAATGTCATAGCCTGTTGAAAAGGGTATTCCATAGTGATCCTTGGCTTCTTCGGCGCCTGCGGCATGGGTGGCCCGGAAGGGACCTGTATAAAGATCGGTGATCTGCCCTTTGCGGTTAATGAGGCAGTCGACCTTGAAATTGAGCCCTGCCAGGTCGCCTGCAGCATCGCATTCTGCACGCATGATGTTGTTTTCAAAGTTACCAAGACCGGTCCGGCCTGGGTCACGAAAGAGCTGGTTGTGAAACTGGTTGATGGTTTCGATCCCTGCCACACCCGGCATGATGAGTTTAGCCCCACCGCCGAATCCCACATGAACATGAGCGGTTATGCACCCGATGCCTATCTTCAGATCGCAGGCCATGAACTCCCGGTTAAACCAGACCTCCACACCTGTGGGAGTCCTGCCTGCCCTGAGGGTGTTCTGAAAGGGGTCATGGTTGTAAACGGCGTATTTTTCAACGATCTCATCTCCAAGTTTCTTCCTGGCATTGATCATGTCATAGGCGCCGTGCGAGCCGAGTGCCCATAAAAATCGGATTTGATCCCGCTTCATGCCGGCCCTGTGGAGAATATCCAGGACAAACGGCGCTACATCCTTGACCGGGGTCGGCCTGGTCATATCGTCGAATACGATGACTGCCCGCTTCTTGGCATGAGCGAGATCTGTGAGAGTAGGGCCATCAATAGGATGGTCAACCTTCTCTTTAACCTGGTCAGGGGTGAGCCCGGGTTTGTCGAGACCGGGGGAGGTGAGGTTGGTCACATCCCACCTGGCCGGAAAAGTGAGCTCCCGCTCTGAATTATCATACCAGAGGCGTGAGGGGACGGATATTTTCTTCATGGCAGACCCCCTTTAGTCTCAGTGCCGCATAGAGCAACCAGCACGTGAAAAACGTATCTTTCGCTGCATCATCTCATAAAACTCATCAGCCGGTAAGTCCGAGCTGGATCGAGACCTGTTGGGAAGTGAACTTAATGGCCTCGATAATGTCCTCGCGGCGTTTTGCGATGTTATCAGGGTTGCCCGTGATAGCAAAGGCCGCGATGATCACACCGGTGTGGTTGAAAATGGGGCCGCCGATGCCTGCCAGACCGTTGATAGACTCCTGGTTGTCGAAGCTCACACCGGAAGTCCTGACCCGTTCGAGTTCTTCAAGGAAACGCTTGCGCGTGGTAATGGTGTTGGGTGTCAGTTGTTCGAAGCGGTAATCGGCAAGGAGGAGGTCCCTTTTGGCGGAATCCATATGGGCGATGAGCATCTTGCCTATACATGTCGAGTGCATGGGGATTACCGAGCCTGCCTGAGGGAAGACCATATAACGGTTCTCCGGTTCGATGCGCATGACGATCGTGACCTTGTCGCCCACGAGCATTCCCAGGTTGACCGGCTCCATGAATTGGAAGCAGAGCCGCTCCATCCATGCCCGGCCGATGGTGACCAGGTCCATGTTGGTGGCACACTTCATTCCGAGTTGGAAGAGTTGAGGGCCGAGTCGGTACTTACCCGTGAAAGGGTCTTTCTCCAGGTAGCCGATGGCCTCGAGTGTGGCCACAATGCTCGCAATGGTCGTCTTCGCAAGGCCAAGCCGTTTGGAAAACTCGGTGATGCCGAGCGATTTCTTCTCATCGATGAACAAGGCCAAGATGTCTGAGGCCCTTTTGATGGACTGGATCAATCGCTTTCCCTGTTTCATATTCTCGCTACGTATGCGGGTTGTTTTAAAGAGTATATCCCATGGTGACAGAATGAGGAAGGTGATATTTTTTTTCGGGAGTATGCATGATGCTGTTTCATTGATAATCTTCTCCGTATCATACGCCTCAGCGGTTTTGCGATTGACATGAATGATGAAAATTCGCAATATATCAGAACGCGGTACGACATTATCGAACACAGCCGAGGGTAAATATGCCGGCAATTCATATGAGGTCGCTCTCAAAAGTAGTGCAGGAGAAAAATGAAGAGTATGATATGATAGCAACTGACATACGCACGAATGTATTTAACAATTCGCTATATAATCGGTATATAACAGATGCCCTTGAAGGCACCTTTAGCATGATGAAGGAGCTTACATGAAGTTAATTCAGGAATTCCAGCAAATATCTTCCGATCCCCACGGCTATGCCCGGGAAATGAAGGGACAAGGGAAAAAGTGCATTGGATATTTTTGCTCCTATACCCCGGAAGAGATTATCCATGCAGCAGGCATCCACCCGATGAGGCTTTTCGGTGCAAAGGATGACACCGGCATCGCTGACAGGCATCTCCAGGCCTACTGCTGCTCTCTCGTAAGGGGGGCACTCGCGGATGTCCTCTCCGGAAGGCTTAACTATCTTGACGGTGCGGTATTTCCCCATACATGCGATTCCATCCAGAGGTTGTCGGATATCTGGAGGCTGAATACGGCATTTCGCTTCTTTGCCGATATCGTGCTTCCGGTCAAGCTTACGACCGAGAGCTCCAGG
>JBEKLI010000274.1:0-6210 GCA_050010275.1 Desulfomonilia bacterium
GAGGGCCTGAAGTATTTGGCAGGCGGCATGAACGCCATGGACCTCAAGCGCGGCATCGACAAGGCGACCGTGGCGATAGTGGATGAGCTCAAGAAGATGAGCAGAAAGGTTGAGGACAAGAAAGAGATCGAGCAGGTGGGTACCATCTCGGCCAACGGCGACAATGAGGTAGGTGCATTGATAGCCGATGCCATGGACAAGGTGGGAAAGGAAGGGGTTATCACTGTTGAAGAGGCAAAAAGCATGGATACCACCCTTGAACTGGTGGAAGGCATGCAGTTTGACAGAGGTTACCTCTCGCCTTATTTCGTGACCGATGCAGAACGTATGGAAGTCACTCTCGAGGCCCCGGTGATCCTCATCTATGACAAAAAGATCAGCAACATGAGGGACATCATCCCTGTGTTGGAACAGATCGCCAAGAAGGGTAAGGCCCTTCTTATCATCTCTGAAGACATCGAGGGAGAAGCGCTTGCAACACTCGTTGTGAACAAGCTCAGGGGCACGCTCAAGTGTGCCGCAGTCAAGGCACCCGGTTTCGGTGACAGGCGCAAGGCTATGTTGGAAGACATCGCCATTCTAACCGGTGGTGAGGTGGTATCCGAAGATCTCGGCAGAAAGCTCGAGTCGGTTACCATGGAGGACCTGGGGACTGCCAAGAAGATCATCATCGACAAGGACAATACCACCATCGTCGAGGGTGCGGGCAAGAAGGCGCAGATCCAGGCAAGGATCAGCCAGATCAAGGCCCAGATCGAAGAGACGTCTTCCGACTATGACCGCGAGAAGCTTCAGGAGAGGCTTGCCAAGCTGGCCGGCGGTGTTGCGGTGATCAAGGTTGGGGCTGCCACCGAGCCCGAGATGAAAGAGAAGAAGGCCCGTGTTGAAGATGCGCTTCATGCCACTCGCGCTGCCGTGGAAGAGGGCTTTATTGCGGGCGGTGGTGTGGCGCTGCTGCGCTGTATCGACAAACTCAATAAGCTTGATCTGGAAGGCGACCAGCAGTTCGGTGTAAAGATCGTCCAGAAGGCCCTTGAAGAGCCGCTCCGCCAGATCGCTGTGAATGCCGGTATGGAAGGCGGCATCGTGGTGGAAAAGGTGAAGGGCCTGAAAGGCAATTCCGGATTCAATGCCGAGGCTGAAGAATACGAGGATATGGTGAAGGCTGGCATTATCGACCCCACCAAAGTTGCCCGTTCTGCCCTGCAGAACGCAGCATCAGTTGCGGGGTTGCTGCTCACCACCGAGGTCATGATAGCCGAGATCTCGGAGGAGAAAGGACCAGGCGCCGGCGGCGGTATGCCCGATATGGGCGGCATGGGCGGTATGGGCGGCATGGGCGGCATGATGTAACGAAAAGCCAAATATTTAGAGAAATCAGGAGGGGTGGAAATTTATTCCACTCCTCTTTTTTTGGAGTTCATTTCATGGGAGATCTTCAGGAAAGCATCACCCTTCAAAGGGGGGATCATTCTTCTATCTCCTCTTTTGGCAAAATGAAGATCTATATCTTCCCTGAGGTGATAAGGGGGGGCCTCACGACATTTTTGCCAAGGAGTTCAAAGATATCATGGATGATGTCCTTTTTTCGGATGGTCCCTTTTTGGTTATGCAGTACGATGACACTCCTCAAGATAAGTTCATTGAGCATGCCCGCAAGGATATATGGATGGACATTAACCACCAGTTTTTCTTCCTGGGCATCTTTTATCATGGCCACCAGCCGTGCCTCGATCTTTTTGTAGGCGCTGATGTTCTTGAGGGTGTATGCAGAAAGGTACCGCCTCTTTTTAATCTCATTGGTTTCGTATTCGGACATAAAGATGTTCAGGAGCTGGGAGTTATCGATGTACAGATCGAACAGGCTCAAGACGAGCTCCCTGAGCTTATCAAGGGAAGAGCCCTTTTGAGCGGATATGTCGTTGAAGACGGCATCAATATCATCGAGGATGCCGGATATCAACGCTGCAAAGACATCTTCCTTGTTTTTGAAGTGGTTATAGATGGTCCTTCTGTCAAATCCCGATATCTTGGCGATGTCTTCCATGGTGGTTCCGTAGAAACCCTTCTTATGGAAGAGCTCCCGTGCAGACCGTAAGATGACGGTTCTGTTTCGTAAAATCTGACGTTTTCTTCTGATCTTTTTCTGCATTGGATCTTTAATGTTCTTTTCGCTAACAGTTACCAAATCATTCTTTTGTTGTTTAAGTCAATAGAAATTTATTAAAAGAAAATCTTACCGATAATTCACACAATGGGGAGGTCATCCGGCAGCGGAATGTACTATTCAGGGAATCTATTGAAAAGGTAATATTGACCTGCATGGCCTCTTCAGGATAGACAGTTTAAACAGTAGGATAATTTCAGGTAATACCTGATGTGTTCTTCCGGCAATGTTCATAAAGAGAGGGCAATTAAGAGATGGGTCGCGCAGATCTGAGATATGAGTCTCAGCTGTAAGGGTATTGATCTTATCGGCTGGGCGAATGAATCGTATCGCATAGAAGGTAGGCCGGACGAAGACGACCATAATGAAGAGACCAACTAGAGAACCGTTCATCCTGCCCAGATCATCTCACTGCATATCCCGGAAAGATATCGATCCGGATGCATTGAAGGTGCTCTACCGACTTTCCCGCAATGGTTTCAAGGCATATCTGGTGGGTGGTGCGGTCCGCGATTTCCTCCTGGGCAAAAGACCCAAAGACTTTGATGTGGCCACCGATGCCAGGCCCGGACAGATAAAGAAACTCTTCGCCAACTGCTTCCTCATCGGCAAACGCTTTCGCCTTGCCCATATCCGGTTTAAGGGTGGCAAGATCATCGAAGTGGCCACATTCAGGAGAGAGCCTGAAGCGACCGAAGAGGGTGAGACCGACCATAACAATACCTTCGGTACGCCGATGGAAGACGCATTTCGCAGAGATATAACCATCAATGCTTTGTTCTATGACATCAGTACCTTCTCGATCATCGATTATGTGGGCGGACTGGAAGACATATCACAGAAAAGAGTCTGTATAATAGGTGACGCTGACGTGAGATATGCTGAGGACCCCGTAAGGATGTGGAGAGTTCTCAGGTACGCCTCGCGTCAAGGATTTTCTATTGAGCATGCCACAGCCAGAGCCATCGAGACCAATCGGATGCTCCTGTCAGCATGCTCCGGTTCCAGGCTGTATGAAGAGCTGAATAAGGATCTTGCATCCGGCTTTGCCGGAGAACTCTTCCGCAAAATGACAGCTTACTTGATGCTTTCCGCTACATTGGGTGATTTGGGAAAGATGATGGAAGAATCTTATGAGATACGGGAAGAGGTTGTCAGGTTGCTTGATATCCTCGATGAATTCGTCAGGAGGGATGAAACTCCATCACAAGTAGTATCTTACGGTTTGCTCTTGTGGCCGTGGGCCCGGCAAGTCATAAAAGAAAAAGGACATCTTTATGGAGACAAGATAAAACTCCTCGCCGATGAGTTTGCCGGCGCAAGGGTGCTCGTGACCATCCCGAAGACCTTGAGGGCGAATGTGATCCATGCACTAGAAATCCTGGAACGGATGATCTTAGCGATGCAGACGGGGAGGATGAGATGGTCCCTGGTTAAAAGGGCGAGCTATAAAGACGCTTCTACACTGTTCGCACTAATTACCCTTAGCCGGTTCGACCACAATGAAGATGCCTTTGCCGCTGCATTTTCTGTGAAATTCCCACTCAGTAAAGGTATAGGGAGATTCCAGAAAAAGAGACGCAGAAGGTATCGCAAACCCAAGTCCCCAACCGCCATTGAGCAAAGAGTTGTGTTTTTTCATCAGTAGTGATGAATTTTATCAGCTCGGCCTGGGGCCTATGTGCGCAGTAAGGACAGTGATTCACCTATTGCAGAATATCCACATCAAGGTAGAGAGATGTTGCACCATAGAAATTGCAACCGCATATATTTTAACTGAAAATTAACAATTGCTGTACTTGGCATAGTCGATGCATTATTATGGCGGCAGAGAGAGACGAGGGATGGATATGAGCAGAAAAGGCAATCTTGATATTATTTTGAAGAATATGGATACTTCGAGGGCTACCAAGATCCTTGCCAAGAGCCTTTACAAGGAACTCATACGCAATGGGTTCACCAACAAGGACGTCATCAATTTTTCCAAAGAAATCCTTGACCATATGGCGCTGGAGATGCGCAGAGACGCCACTTTGGAGGATGCCGGCAGGAAGGATCGTCTCCTAATCGGTTAACCTCTCCTTAATGAGAGAGAGGATTTTATCTACTACCTCTTCTAATTTCAGGTGTGTCGTATCAACCACAACTGCATCTTCTGGTACGACCAGAGGCGAAATCATTCTCGTGCTGTCCCTTTGATCCCGTTTTTCAAGATCTTTGAGGACCTGTCCCATTGATAGATCAGTGCCCTTATCGACAAACTCAGAGTATCTGCGTCTAGCCCTCTCTTCGGGTGTGGCATCGAGATAGAATTTGATATCTGCATCGGGAAACACAATGGTTCCCGTGTCTCTTCCCTCGGCAACCAGGGATGTACTCCCTATAAATGACCTTTGTATACCAAGCAATTCCTTTCGCACGGATTGATGAACCGCAATTGCCGAGGCCAGCTCGCTGATATGGTGAGCCCTGATCTCTGTGCTCACATCACGGCCGTTCACATAAGTCTTCCCATCCGAGATCCGTATACTGGTCTTTGCCAGTACGGATGCGCATTCATTTTCATTACGGATGTTGCAACCTGCCGCATCGAGGGCTACAGCAGCGGCCCGATACAGTGCCCCTGTATCGAGGAATGTATATCCGAGTCTTCGGGCAACTTCTTTAGCCACCGTGGATTTGCCGCTACCGGCAGGTCCATCCATGGTGATGATATGAAATGTCATATCAATTTCACCATATCCTCAAAAAATGCAGGGTAGGAGATATCGACACACTTTCTGTCATCGAGTTGGATGTCAATATCCGAGGCCTTTGATAGTATGTAGAAGGACATGGCGATTCTATGGTCGGAGAACGTAGAGATGTTCCCGGATGATAGCCGTGCAGGTCCTTTGACGATCAGGCCGTCATCGAGCTCCTCGACCTGCACCCCGAGTTGTGACAGGCCTTTCACCATTGCAACAATACGGTCCGTCTCCTTTACACGCAACTCCTTGGCGTTTGTTATGACCGTAGTGCCTGTGGCAAGGGCGGCTGCAACTACCAAGATGGGGATCTCGTCAATAAGCGTTGGAATCTCATCTCCGGTAATAGTGGTTCCCTTAAGCTCAGAGCCATGTACGACAAGATCGCCCACCGGCTCTCCTGCTCTGTCTTGCACATTCACCGTTTCAATTTGTGCACCCATGCGTTTAAGCACAGCGAGATAACCGGTCCTTGTTGTGTTCAGACATACATCGTGTACTAGTATCTCCGAGCCGGGTACAGTAGCTGCCCATACCACAGGGAAAGCCGCAGAGGAGGGATCGCCCGGTACGGTAATGTCCCTTGCCTCGAGCTTCTGGCCGCCGATTATTGTCGCGGACTTCGAGCTTAGACTTAAGACCGCTCCGAAGTACCCAAGCATACGCTCTGTGTGATCGCGACTAGGTGACGGCTCGTTCACGGTGGTCTGGCCTTCGGCATGCAGGCCTGCAAGAAGCATGGCAGATTTAACCTGGGCCGAGGCAACCTCCATGGGATGAAAGATACCCCTGAGATTGCCACCCTTGACGGCCATAGGCAGGTATCCGCCCTTACGCGCCATAAATCGGGCCCCCATGAGCTCCAACGGCTTGATAACCCTTGCCATAGGCCGCTGGACCAGTGATCTATCCCCGGTGATCGTGGTTATGCCGTCGAGGCCTGCAAGGATACCACACATGAGCCTGGCCGTAGTGCCTGAATTACCGGCATCGATGACCTGCAACGGTTCCTTAACCTGTGATCCCTGTACCCGGTATATATTTCCTTCCTTTTGTATATCAACCCCCAGGGTAGAAAGGGCGGATCGTGTGTTCTTGATGTCCTCTGATTCGAGGGCATTTCTGACGGTGGTCACACCTTTGGCCAGGGCTCCGAGTATGAAGGCCCTGTGAGATATGGACTTGTCCGGGGGAGGGATGATCTCACCGTGAATCGCCATATAAACCTCTCCTGATCTGTGCATAAGTTGATAATAATTTTTCCAGGTCCTGGATCTTTCCTTCATCAATAAGGGA
>JBEKLI010000275.1:0-3797 GCA_050010275.1 Desulfomonilia bacterium
CAAGGGGAGTATGGTCAAGGCCCTCAAGCTTGCTTCCGTCGCAGACAGGATAAACAAGGTCCTGGGGTCTATCCCCACTCAGTACTGAAAAGGAGGCGCCCCAATGCCCTATGTACTCGACCCCACTGATCTTTATTATATCGACTTCCCTGGAAGGGTATCCCGTATACAAAAACAAATGGCCAAAGAGAAGATCGACATTTATCTGGGCTCGCGGCTGAGAACGCTCTCCTGGGTATCGGATGCATTCTGCCCATGGAGAAGCTATGTTGTGATACCTGCCGAGGGTCTGCCTACCGTCTTCTCATTTGTCATCGATGCCGCAAGGATCGCTGATGAATCCTGGCTGGATGAGGACCATGTGCTGGGCTACGCACCCATGGGAGGTATGGATCAGATCACCATCATCTCGGATTTCATCAAGGATCTCCTGAAGGGTAAGAAGGGCAGGATCGGCTATGAGTCCGGCATGTCCAACTACCTGGCAGAAGGAAACCTGACGCATTACGAATATGAATCCTTCCGTGACGCCCTGTCGGGCTCTGAACTAATAAATGCCCATCACATCGTGGACAGGCTCTCGCTCATCAAGGACCAGGGGACCATCAATCGGTTCAGAAAGGCTTCCCGTATCGTGGACGAAGGGCACAAGGCAGTCAAGGAAGCCATTTCCGGTGGTGGTTGGAAAGGTATGACCGAGACCGAGATCGCCGGCATTGCGGCCCTTGCGATGCGTAGGGCCGGCAGCGTGTGGGAATGGTCATTCACCGGCGGCAATGAGATCGCATGCGGTTACCGTACCGGCATGGCCGGCTGTGCCTGCACCCCTGCCACCACCAAAAAACTGAAAAAGGGTGAGCCGCTCATGGTGGACATTCATGCCATGTACAAGCTGGCCCTGGGGGACCATGCCCACAATTACCTCATCGGACATGCAACAAAACGCCAGCTTTGGCATGCCCGCAATTTCATTGATATCGTTTCCAAGACTTTAAAGGCTTATAAGGCAGGCGCAAGCCCCCTAGGCATTGCCGAAGAGATGATGGCCTTCGCCGAGGAGAGGGGTTTTGCCGAATTCATGGTCCCCGGCTTCGAGCACGGTATCGGTATGCTTGGCGACGAATGGCGCATCGGCCTGGGTAACGGACCGTTTCCCTACTGGACGGACCCCGATCATACCTATCAGGAAGACGAAGTCCTCATCTGCGCACTACAGTATGCTTGCCCTGACGAGAAGATCGGCTTTCGGTATGAAAACCCCATCCTCATCCTCAAAGACAAATGTGAGGCCATGTCCAAGTTCGGGCTGAGGGTTGAAGTGATAGAATAAGAGTCACGACCTCACGTCTATGGGCATATTGAGGGAGCAGGCCGCATCCGGCAAGCCGGATGCGGCCTGAGGAGGAATAGGATATGAATATCCTAAGGGTTCTTTACCTTAAATAAGCTCTATTGCCCTGACTGCCCGAGGAATGCCTTCCTCTTTTGTACTGCATCCCAGTGCATGTCCCTCTAGAGCTATTCAAGAGATATGCCAAAGTACAGTATTGTTAATTCTAATAATAATGTTAGGTAATTATAAATATATTTGTGGAACCAGGCATTCTGCTGCTTATCCATGAGTATGTAAATATTTTCATTTTTTTCCCAAAAAGTGGGAACACCCGATAATATGGGGAATATCCCTGTGCTCCTCTATCCTGTAATCTCTCCCCTGTACCCCTGGCATTGACCTATACTTCCGTGAAACGAAAATGTTTGGGTTGCCTCTTTTCTGCAAAAAAGTAATACTCTTGAGAAAACTCAAGATAGGAGGCCTTTCATGTCTGAGTATGCTCCCACTCGCAATGAGGCCCTTACACTGCTCCATTCCTACAACAGGAGTGACAATTTACGCACCCACGCCTATGCCGTAGAGGCAGTGATGCGCTACATCGCTCGAAAGAGAGGGCAAGACGAGGAGAAATGGGGTGTCATCGGCCTGATCCATGACCTCGACTACGAGCAGTTCCCTGAGCAGCACTGCACCAAAACCCGTATGATCCTTGAGGAAAAGGGCTGGCCTGTAGAGTATGTCCGGGCAGTCATATCTCACGGGTGGGGGATGTGCTCGGATGTGGAGCCTTTAAGCGATCTGGAGAAGACACTCTATGCCATCGATGAGCTCACGGGGCTCGTGGCTGCAAGTGCCCTTGTGAGGCCTTCCAAGAGTGTTCTTGACCTTACGGTGAACTCGGTTAAAAAGAAGTGGAAGTCGAGCGCATTCGCCGCAGGGGTGAACCGTTCCATAATCATGAAAGGGGCCGAGATGCTCGGTGTGACCGTGGATCAACTCATTGAAGACACCATCATGGGCATGCGCGAGGTGGCGGAGACGATCGGACTGAAGGGAGAGCCCGGGGGGCCAGTACCTTGAGAAAATCTATTCAAGGGTTTCTTCCTGCAGAACCCGTTATCTTTTAAAAATTGCGGAGAGAGGCTTTAAAATATGGTCAAGAAGGTATTCGAAGGTTTATATGCATTCATCTGGGAGGATCCCCGGCAAAACAACTGCAACAGCTATCTTATCGATGATGGGAAACGCATCCTCATCGACCCGGGGCACAGCCATCTGTTCAGTCATGTGGAACAGGGGCTCACCAACCTCAAGATCGATCCGGGCTCCATCGACCTCATTCTCATCACCCATGCGCATCCCGATCACATGGAGGCGGCCCTGCTCTTTAAGAAGCCCACCCAGCTCACCATGGGCAAGTCGGAGTTCGAGTATCTCAAGGAACTGGCAGGAGATTATTACAAGATACCGGAGCCGGATTTTTTCTTGACACAGGGAGATCTTTCCATAGGCAGCCTCCAGTTTGAGGTCTTCGATACACCTGGGCATACACCCGGTTCCATCTGTTTGTATTGGCCCAAACACGGGGCGCTCTTCACCGGCGATCTGGCGTTCGAACAGGGCATCGGCCGCACCGACCTGCCCGGAGGCAGCGGAAAGCAGCTCAAGGAAAGCATCCTCAAGGTGGAGTCTTTGCCGGCTCAATATCTATTCCCCGGCCACGGCGGTGTCATCAGCGGTGTCAGGGCAGTAAAAGACAACTTCAAGCAGATAAAGGACTACTGGTTCAGATACCTCTAGAGCGCCTGGATCTTCTGCTTGAACTGATCCTTGAGACCCTTGGTGTGAGCTATCCATGACTCATTCTTATCTGCATTCGGAACAACCGCCCTCCCTGCTATCCCGTCGGCCTTAAGCTTGGAAAGGACACTTTCCTGGTGCTCTTGCCTGTGCAATTCATAACGGTCATGGTAGTCCTTGATGGAATCTTCAAACGGTTTCACATCAAGTCCAAGCACTTCTGCAAGTGCCTCCAGGATACTGCTGTTTTCTGCATCAGGGTCAATATGGTCCAGCAGTTCCGTCCGCATAATATCCTTCAACTCACGGTGACGGGACGATTCCGATGTGAATTCTCTCTTGAGCTCATGGATCGTAATTCTCCGGTCCATAAGCATCCCTACCCAGCCCCTGGCCTTGTCGGACATTTCTTTCTTTTGCAGGGCCTCTTTATCTTCCTCTGTTATAGAGATGTTTCTGGTCCTTTCCATGACCAAGTCCAGCGTGCTCTTTATCCTAGCCATAGTGCAATCCTCTTTTACGTGAACATCTTATATGTTCAATAGGTCACATTTTCACAGCATTCAAGCATGCCTTACGATGGGAGCCTAAAGATATCCATCATGGGCGGGTTTCACTGGTATGTCTGATAATTGCATCGATGATCTCCGGCCATAATTGG
>JBEKLI010000276.1:0-3795 GCA_050010275.1 Desulfomonilia bacterium
GAAGCGGATGCGGACGAAGCACTCCCCGTAAAGCAACCGCGCCGCATCCTCCAAAAGCACCATCCGCCGCCGATTGTTCTCGATCAGATCAATTCCCGGAAACAACAGAGGCGATAAAGATAACCACAAGTCCTGAAGCTGCTCAAAATGCAGGATATAGCTCTCCATTTATTGCCTGATCATTACCTGTAGAGACGTGCAAACCAAAATGCCTCGGCTCGTGAATATAAAGACCAACCATCTCTGCTAGACATTTGCGAGCGTTTCCTACTGCTCCCGGAATATGGCCCTCACCTTGCTGATGTCGAAGACCTCTCCCTCGCCGGTGTCCTCGCAGAAGGCCTCCATGAAAGGCATGCCGCCCCTTCGGAAGATGAACAGCGGGCTGATCTTCCTGGCCTGAATCTCGCCGTAGCCTTGCCGGGGATAGAAGATGATCAGGGCCTTGCTCTGATGAAGCGCCTCTTCGAAGAGGACCTCCCTCCTCGGTCCGTACGGCAGAGGCATGACCATGCCGAAGGGATACACCCCTTCCTTGTGTGAGGCCTTTGGAGGGATGCGCTGCGGCGGTTTTAAAGGCAGCGGCTTGCCCCAGTCTATGTCGCCGTCTCCTTCACGGGGTCCATCCGCGCTTCTGGTCATGACCCCTTTCTTCTCCAGGAATGATGAAATCTCCTCCTCGCACCTCTCGGGAAGGCGGAAGATCCCAGGCAATACCTCTTCGAGCCCTTTTGGCAGGCTTGTCTTTTCCCCGTCGAACACCAGGAACGTGCCCTTGATGATATGCGCCTCGGCATGGGCCTTTGCCCACCCGATAATGTTCATGCGGACGTTCTCCGGCAGGGCATGCCGGGAGATTCTGTCGAGGAAATTGAGGATCTTCTCGATGTTCCAGCCTTCCTGCAAGGCCCGGAATACCGACTCCCTGCTGATCCTATAGATGCTCACGACATCCGCCTGCATGAGGTCAGCAACCTCCCCTATGTTGAGCAGGTCAACCGTATCGAAGTCCCCCGGGACAAGGATCTCCATAGTGGGTTGGATGATGGCCTCCTCAGAATACGGGTGCACGGCCGCATCGGTCTTGCCTGTCTTCAATGCCCTTAAGGCCCCATCCGCAATGCGTATCCACGACCCTGTCACCTCTTCCTGGAGCACACCGAGTTCAAGCCAGAGGTGCATAAGGACATCAACCACGGAACTTGCGTCCTCCACGACATCGTCTCTGCTTGCGGTCCACAGCATGAGCGATCTTTTAAGAAAATCTTTCTGGATGCCCTTCTCCCCCACCGTCATAAATACCTGATAGTCGAGATCCGGAAAAGGCTTGCACGACTGGCAGAAACACCACAGGCTGTAACGGGCGTCACCTTCAAGGGCAAGGCTCGTGATGGATCGTTGAACAGGGGTGGCCGTGCCGCTCTTTTCCTTAAGGCAGCCAAGTTCCACAAGCTCCGAGTAGATCTTCTTCACATCGAGCACGGCCGAGAGCTTCTCATCGAGATACTCCCAACCCTTCTTGAAGGGCTCAAGGCCTGCCTTGCACCGGATCTTGCCTACGCGCAGGGCATTGATCATGGTTATATGGCCCCAGAGGCTCAGCTTGCTGGGGTCTTTCCAGCTCATCTCCCTGACTTCCGTGAAATGTCTTGCCTTAAGGGTTTCAAGGAGTGAGCCCAACGAGGGCAAAAGGATCACCGGGTCCCTGCCGGTGAGTCCGCCCTGAAAGACCAGGCCGTGTATGCCGAGCTCTTCCAGGTCCGACCTCAGCTGATCAAGGCCGCTCCCATAAATCCTCCCGAGCACGTCCCAGGTAACACGCTCACCGAGGTTATACAGATCCATCAACAGATCGCGCTGCCTTTCCGTCAATCCGCCAAGGACCTTCTCAAGCCACTCCGTGTCGGCAAGCCCCTCGGCCAGGGCCCTCTGGTCGGACGAGACCCCCAGGATCTTGGTTGAAATAATCTGAATCATGTATCCAGGGATGCTGGAAATGAGGTCATGCGTTGATGTCATCAAGCGACCACTCCTCAATCCGGTACCGGTACCCCTGCTCTGCCAGAAATACCTGCCTCTTGTGGGCAAAAATCTCTTCGGATGTCTCCTTGGTTACCAGGGTATAGAACGTGGAGATCCGTTCCTTGGGTCTTAAAATCCTCCCGAGCCTCTGTGCCTCCTCCTGCCTCGAGCCGAAGGTGCCCGACACCTGGATGGCCACCGAGGCGTCGGGCAGGTCAATGGCGAAGTTGGCCACCTTGGAGACTACGAGTACAGGGATCTCGCCCCTGCGGAAGGAATCATAGAGGACATCCCTCTGCGCATTCGGCGTGGCACCGGTAATCATCGGTGCCTTCAGGGTCGAGGAGATCTTCTTCAACTGGCTCAGGTACTGGCCGATGATGAGGACCGGCTCGTCGGGGTGCTTCCTGATGAGATCTTTCACCACATGCTCTTTAAAGGAGTTTTCGGATGCGATCCTGAACTGGATCTTATCGGACGCATGCACATACTCCGGGCCCTTTTCCAGCGGCAAGGGCACCCTTACCTCGCAGCAGATTGCCTCTGCTATGAAGCCTTTGTGCTCCAGCTCCTTCCACGGCACGTCATAGCACTTGGGGCCTACGAGCGAAAAGGTGTCCTGCTCCAGGCCGTCCTCCCGGATAAGGGTGGCGGTGAGCCCGAGCCTCCTTTTTGCCTGCAGCTCCGCGGTGGCCCTAAAAACCGGCGCCGGGACCACGTGTACTTCGTCGTAGATGATGAGCCCCCAGTTGCGCGCCATCATGAGATTCATATGCTCGAACGGTCCATCCTTGGACTTCCGGTAGGTGAGCATCTGATAGGTGGTCACGGTCACCGGTTTGATTTCCTTCTTAGCCCCGGTGTATTCCCCGATTTCCTCCCTGGCCAGGGTGGTCTTGTCCGCCAGTTCGCCTATCCACTGGTGCACCGCCGAGACATTGGTGCACAGGATCAGGGTATGGGCCTTTGCCTTTGCCATCGCCCCCATGCCGACGATGGTCTTGCCTGCACCGCAAGGGAGCACCACGATGCCCTGCCCGCCCCTCGGGCTTCCTCCCGCCCAGTAGTTGTCTGAGGCCTCCACCTGATAGGGCCTCAGCACGAAGTCCTGCCCGGTCAGGGTGTGAGCGCGCAGTGAAATTTCAAGGTCATCTCCCTTGTCATATCCCACGAGGTCATGCACCGGATAGCCCATCTTGATGAGCATATGCTTGAACCTGCCGCGGATCCCTGAAGGGATGATGAAGCCTTTTGCAGGAACCGATTCCAGGATGATCTTGGAGATCTCCTGTTTGGCACAAAGCTGATCGAGGAGCGGCCCGGAACTCACCTCTACGAAGAGTGAACTCTCCGTGGCCTTAAAGAGCCGCACTGCATCCCATCGCTCGAAGGCCTCCCGGATGCGGTGCATGACGGTCTGGGGGATATCATAGCGGGTATACCGGCTGAGGCTTGCAAGGACCTGGTCGTGCGTTATGCCCATGGCAGCCGCATTCCACAGGGAAAGCGGCGTTATCCGGTAGGTGTGGACATATTCGGGCGACTTGATGAGCTCTGCAAAGGGCAGGATGGCATCCCGTGCTTCCTCATAGACATCGGAGAGCACCTCCAACAGGATGCTCCCATCACTCTGGACGATCAATGGTTTATCCGGCGTATGCATGTGAATTGTGTAGGATCACATATACTATCTCAAAAGGCAAGGGCGGATTTCCCCCCATATCAGCCGTTCATTGGTGAGTAAAGATTGGTTTCAGGCGGTATGTTTTAAGT
>JBEKLI010000277.1:0-3776 GCA_050010275.1 Desulfomonilia bacterium
TACGAGATCCTCGACCTGGGCTCCTCCAACGGAACCTGGATGAACAAGAAACGACTGGTCCCCGATCAACCCTATCTGCTCGAAAACGGCGCCCAGGTCTACTTGGGCCGGTTGCAAATCTTTGTGATCTATCAGGAAAAGGCTGCCAAAACCTGAGCCCTTGGGAGATACCCCGATGACGGCCACGCCTCTGGGATGGAAGATGCGATCAAACGCTCCATTGTTGCCTGCTTGTTCAATAGTACTTTTCATGGTGACCCCTCGCTTCGACATGATGACTCATGGACCTCTCGATATCATTCTTTCTGTTTCCCGGAAATTTGTCAATCCTGACAGGATGGGAGAAGGATTCCTTTACAGGACAGTTCGGCAACATTATACTAGTCACGGTACACGAATGAAAGAGCGGTAGAGGCTATGCCCAAAGAAAACACCCATCTTCATTTTGCATATGGTCTGCTTGAAGAATTCCAGGGGCAGGATATCCTGAAACATGTCTCTGAACATATCCGGCAGTATCTTTTGGGCTCCATCATCCCGGATACATGCTATTATGGCGGCAGTGCTTCTCTTAGGCGCATCTCCGAGACATTTCACGGCAAGAACGGAAACCCTACCAACACCACAATCGTGCAGGTGCTCGACCATGCACAGGACCTGAAGGATCTTGCATTCATATGCGGGTATATTTCACATTGCGCCCTGGACATCACCTTTCACCCGGTCATCTACTATCTCTCGGGCAATTACTATGATAAATCCCCTGAAAAGAGGACCCATGCCATCTACCTTCACCGGCACCTGGAAACCTGCCTCGATATCGACATTGGCAACACCATGCGGCTTCACAGGCTCATCAGGACAGTATATCTGAAAGGGCTCATCTTTGAGGATATCATCTCACATGAATTCCAGGTATCAATAAAGAGCATAAGAAATTCTCTGAGAAGGCAAATCGTCTATAACATGCTGTTCACGAGCATGGCGGCTTATCGCCTTGCCAAGGTATGCTCACGGGTCGGTCTGTTCAAAGATACCTCGCAACTCGGGCTCTTCTACGGGGATGCAGAACATGGTGAACGTATGCCATCAGTGATCGAAGTAGCCGACCTCGTGGACGGCCATTATAGGTCCACGACGCTTAGCAATCTTTTTCAAGATGCCCGTACATTAGCCAAGGCAATGATAGAAGCTGCGTTCGGTTATTGGAATAAAGATTTAAGCCTTGCCGAAATGCTCCAGGTCATACCAGGCTTGAGTCTTGACACGGGCAAGCTCGGAATAAGCGCTTCAAGTATTCACTACACCAGGGAAGATGTTATGAATGTGATGGGGCAATCTTCGATATTATGAAATTCGCTGATTCTTCGAAGGGATTTCCATGGCGTTTGTGCGGATGAAAGGCGTTGAAGGTCTGGTGTATGTCCCTGAGGATAATGGGGGCTCGAAGAAACACCCATGTAATGACTGTTATTACTGCCAATGGTGCAGCGAGAACAAATGTGAGCTGTGCCTCAAAACGAAACCCTGCTACAAGACTAAATGCCCCACAGGGATTATTCCACTTAAGGATGTCAAACGGCATTAAATCATATGTAATTATACATTCAGTTATTTTACCCCGCTATTTCCAATATTAGATATTCGCCGCCATAGTCGCGGTAGATGGAACATCACTCAAGTGCTCTCCGTAATGGGTAAACTTGATAGTTTTATCCGGGGCAACAATAAAAACAGCGGGAAGCTGTGTCTCTTTACCTTCGAATTTCCCGTGCTTGTACCCCTGAAGGGTTGCCTTGATAGCCATAATCAGGCCTGCCGGGTGCATATATCTGAGGATACTGCCAGGCTCCACATGATACAGCTTAAAAAGATCACCCTTTGGATCGCAAATGATGGTAAACGGCCAGTCTTCTTTCTTGGTGGCTGAAGCGACCGTCTCAGGAGAGCTTTGAATGATGACAAAAAGCACTGCCCCTTTTTGTTCAATGAGATTGATCTCGCGCTTCAGATTTGCCATATCGATCTGGCAGATAGGACACCCAAGGTAGCGGAGAAAGACCAGAACCGCCGGTTTACCGTCCGCCGCTTCATAAAAACCTCTCTCACCTTCCCAGGGTGTTCTAAATTGAAAATCAGGGCCCTTCTCGCCGACCTTAAGTTTTGCATTCATCTTAATATCCTCCTGGTATCATCTCTCCGAACGTGAAATGCGAGAGATACTTCAATAATTTATCGAGATATTGAGATCTCTGATCTTTATTATGAGACATACATATAGAATAATTGTGTATCGGAAATAAGGAAGCGTCGCATGCTACAAACATAAGGATACCCATAGCAGTTCCTACCTCAGATCCGGAGCTATCAGACCTTATGATATCTGCAAGTAACTCTCAAACGAAGACCCCTGCCATCCTTCTCTCGATGGTCTCGGCCTCCCGAACGATCCGATCGAACAGTTCCTTGACCGACGGTTCATCGTGGATCAGGCCGGTACACTGGCCCACCGGCAGCACGCCCTTTTGAAGATCACCCTCCTCGGTTGCCAGCTGGAAGGCCTTGGAGGCATTGGCCAGGTAGGCAAGCTGCTTCGCGTTCTTCCATCCGGAAAGCAATACGCCGATGAAGAGCTTGATGAATGGCAGGCGCAGGGTTTTCGCAATATCCTGCGCATTGATGAATGCCGCTGGAAGGTTCAATCCGCGCCGCTTGACACGCTCGGCCGTATCGGTCTTGAGGACGCGGCACCACAGCCCATCGATGTGCCTGGAGTAGAGGGTGTCCGTGACATCCATCGTGATGGAGAGGTCTTTGTAGTTTTGGTGGAGGGGGCTTTCCTTGGTCGTCATCAGCCTGGTTCCCATTGCTATGCCTTCTGCGCCCAGGGCGATCGCTGCTGCAAGGCCCCTCCCGTCAGCGATGCCTCCGGCTGCCACCACAGGTATGCGGACCGCCCGCGTGACTTCAGGCATCAACGTCATTGTGCCGGTTGTTCCGATATGTCCTCCAGCTTCGCTGCCTTCTGCCACCAGGGCATCGACTCCTGCGTATTCCAATCGTTTGGCCATTGCGACATTTGAGACAATAGGCATGATCTTCAAACCGGCTTTTTTCAATAAGGGAATATACTCTTCAGGATTCCCTCCACCGGTTACCACCACAGAAACCTTCAGATTCGAAACAAGATTGATCTGCTCTTTGATGTAAGGTGAAGGGAGATAGAGATTTACTCCGAAAGGCTTTTCGGTCTGCTCGCGGATGGTGCGAATCTGGTCTCGCAACCACTGCGCGTCATAATTGGCTGCGGCAATTACTCCCAACCCGCCGGCATCAGAAACGGCTGAAACAAGTTCAGCCGTTGCCAGATGTGCCATTGCACCTTGAATTATCGGGAACCGGATGCCAAAGAGATCGCAAATTGGAGTCTTCAGCATCCCGGTTGCCTAGGTAGTTTTCTTTTTGGGAGCTTCAACTTTGATTGCTTCCCGTCCGTTGTAGTTTCCACAATTCGGGCAAGCATGGTGCGATAGTTTAGCGCTGTGACATTGAGGGCAGCGATCTATCGTCGGGACCGGGATCTTCATATGTCCGCGTCTTTCTCTCTGACGCGATTTAGCATATCTTCGTTTGGTTAAGGGTGCCATTTTTTACTCCGTTTTCCTTTTTTTCTTCGTTTTCTTATCTATTGCAACCAACTGAGCTAACTTGGCCCACCGCGGGTCAATCTCCTCTGGCTCACAATCACATTTTCCTCTATTCAGGTTTGCCCCGCA
>JBEKLI010000278.1:0-3763 GCA_050010275.1 Desulfomonilia bacterium
GCGATCATCAGCTGACAAGCCACGCGTGCCCCACCCATAAGCCCCTGTTTTGTGGCATAGGGGATCAGGATCGGGTCACCAGGTGTCATAAATACGTGAAGCACGGCGGTGAATAAAAAGAGCCACACAAATGGTCGCAATCCTCCCGAGATGTTCTTCAAGGGTATCTTGGAAAACATGGTGAAGGCAATGCAGGACAGGGTGAAGGCGATTAGGGCATAAGCATGATGAAGATGAAAGGTAACGCCGATGGAAAGGCCCATGAGAAAAAGCTTCACACGGGGGTCCAGGTTGTGCACAAAAGAATCCCGCGGCAGGTATTGTCCCAGGGTCATCCTCATGGCATTCTCGGTTTCATGCTGTTGCCCTTATATATCAGAGCTTGTCGGCTCATAATTTTACAATAGGTGCTCTGCGATCTGAACCGCATTGAGGGCAGCGCCCTTTCGGGTATTGTCGCACACGGTCCACAGGACAATGCCGTTCTCGAAAGAAAGATCCTGCCTGATCCTGCCGACAAGACACTCGTCACTGCCGGCTGCATGGACGGGGGTGGGATAGGTATTGCTTGCAGGCTCATCCTCAACCTGCACTCCCTTTGATCGGCCAAGGATCTATCTGATCTCCCTTGGCGAGATCTTCCGGGCCGTCTCGAAATTCACCGAGGCGCCATGGGAATAGAACACGGGCACACGCACGCTTGTCGCACAGACGCGAAGGGCTTTGTCCTCGAAGATCTTTTTTGTTTCGGCCATGATGGAGTGCTCTTCTTCAGTGTATGCATCATGGGTGAAGGCACCCACATGGGGCAATGCATTGAAGGCGATCTGATGAGGATAGGCCTCACAGAGCGCCTCTTTGAAACTGAAAAGATCTCTCACCTGAGAGGTAAGTTCCTCCAATGCCCGCTCCCCGCTATCGGATACGGATTGATAGGTGGATACGACAATCCGCTTGATACGTGCTGCCCTGCTGATGGGAACCAGCGGCAAAACCAGCTGAATAGTGGCACTACGGGGATTGGCAATGATCCCCTGATGATCCTTTATCTTTTTGGCATTAATCTCCGGGACGATGAGCGGCACCGATTCCTGCAGGGCAAAACGGGAGGTAAGGTCGATGGCGACAGCCCCGGATGCCTTTGCACGTCCGGCAAATTCAGCGCACATTGCCTTGTCCGAAATGAAGAATACGATCTCCACGCCCTTGAAGGACAGGTCCTCGATCTGCTTGACCGGGATTTCTTCGCCACGAAATTCCAACCTGGTCCCTATGGTCCGCTTGCCCCCGAGCAGGATCAGGTCTTTAACGGGAAAATCCCGCTCTTCAAGGATCTTGATGAGCTCGCCTCCGATTAAATCCGTGGGCTCCACCACGGCAATCTTCAGGCCGGGCGGCATGTGCTGCCCCCAAAAGTTACCGGGTTAAGGGTAGTTTTTCGTGACATGGGCTATATGCATCAAAGGCCTAGATGCTCCCCCGCTTTTTGATATGCTCCATCAGCCCTCCGTCGGCGATGAGTTCCTGCATGAATGCAGGGATGGGTCGGGCCTGGAATTGTTTGCCGGAAGTCAGGTCTTTGATGAGGCCGCTGTCGGCATCCACCTCGACGTCGTCTCCTTCGAGAATGGCTTCTGAGGCCTCATCCGACTCGAAGATGGGAAGCCCCATGTTGAAACTGTTCCGGAAAAAGATACGTGCGAAACTTGAGGCTACCACGCAGCTGACACCGCTCGCCTTGAGGGCAATGGGCGCATGCTCCCGCGACGAGCCGCACCCGAAGTTCTTGCCTGCAACAATGATGTCGCCTGGCTTGACCTTCCCCGGAAACTCCGGGTCGGCATCCTCCATGCAGTGTTTCTTCAACACGTTCGGGTCGGAGGTGCTCAAGTACCGGGCAGGGATGATGGCGTCGGTATCCACGTCGTTGCCGAATTTATATGCTGTGCCCTTGAAGATCATTTCACCACCTCCTGCGGAGCGGAGATCTTGCCGATGACGGCCGATGCGGCTGCTACGGCGGGTCCGCAGAGGTAGACCTCGCTTGCAGGGTCTCCCATCCTGCCCACAAAGTTGCGGTTTGTGGTGGCCAGCGCTCGCTCACCTTTGGCGAGGATGCCCATGTGTCCGCCCAGGCACGGGCCGCACGTGGGCGGACCTATGATGGAGCCTGCCTGGAGGAATGTGTCGATAAGACCTTCAGCTAAAGCCTGGCGGAACACCTCGGGCGTTGCCGGCAGGATCAGGCATCGTAAGCCCTTTTTCACCTTGTTGCCCTTCATGATTTCTGCAGCAATGCGCAGATCTTCAATGCGTCCATTGGTGCATGATCCGATGACCACCTGGTCGATCTTCACATCACCTGCCTCGCTGACGCCTTTTGTATTCTCGGGCAGGTGGGGGAAAGCGACCTGGGGCTCAATGTTCTCACAATCAAAGACCGTTACCGACTCATAGACCGCATCTTTATCGCTTGTATAAACCGTATAAGGCCTCTTGGCGCGCGGTTTGATATAGCTTAGCGTCTTTGCATCCGCTTCTATGATGCCCGCCTTGGCCCCTGCCTCGATGGCCATGTTGGACATACTCAAGCGGTCGGAAAGTGTCAGCCCCGAGACGGCAGGCCCCTCCATTTCCATGACCCTGTACAGGGCGCCGTCTACGCCTATCTTGCCGATGAGATACAGGATAAGGTCCTTTCCGCCCACCCATGGCAGAGGCTTTCCATTAAAGACAAACTTCATGGTCCGGGGGACCTTCATCCATGCCTGGCCTGTCATCATGGCTGCGGCCAGGTCCGTGCTGCCGACCCCTGTGGCAAAGGCGCCCAAGGCCCCATAGGTGCATGTGTGGCTGTCGGCACCGATGATAAGGTCGCCCGGCAGCACAAGCCCTTTCTCGGGGAGCAGTGCATGCTCGACCCCGGCCTCGCCGCCGTCAAAAAATTTCTCGATTGCCTGCTGCAGCGCAAAGTCGCGCACATACTTGCACTGGTTGGCGGATGCAATGTCCTTGTTGGGCGTAAAGTGGTCGAGTACAAATACAACCTTTTCAGGATGCGCGATTTTTTCTACGCCGCTTCCCATGACCGACTCTATGGCTATGGGCGCCGTGATGTCATTGGCCAAGGCCACGTCCACATCCACCTTGATGATGTCTCCCGGCTGGAAGCTTAAATCTTTCGTATGTGCAGCCAGGATCTTTTCTGCAATGGTCTTTCCCACGGATAATGTCTCCTACAGGTTCGGTGATTCTGAGAGCTTTTTATTCTTGAGGAACTCCATGCGGTTCATGGCATTCACCAGCGCCCGGGCGCAGGCCACCAGTATATCAGGGTCCGAACCCTGGCCGACTGAGATCCTGCCTTTGTCCTGGAGCTCGATGGTCACCTCGCCCTGGGCGTCGGTTCCCCCTGTTATCGCTTTTATCGTGAAGCTCTTGAGCTCCGCATCGAAACCGGTCATCCTGATGATGGTCTTGTACAGGGCGTCCACCGGCCCGTTTCCGAACCCGGCTTCCTGCACCACCTTGTTGTCGACGGCAAGCTGGACCGTGGCCACAGGGACTGCAAGGGTGCCTGAGCTCACATTGATGTGCTTGAGTACATACTTGTCGGGCACGCGGTAGATCTCTTCCAGCACTATGGCCTCGATATCCTCGTCGAAGATCTCCTTCTTCCTGTCTGCTATCTCCTTGAAACGCTTGAAGACCTTCTTGATGTCCTTTTCATCAAGCCGGTACCCGAGCAGCTCAAGACGCTTGG
>JBEKLI010000279.1:0-3755 GCA_050010275.1 Desulfomonilia bacterium
ATGACATTGATGTTCTACGGCCTGGTGGTGGTAGTGATCCTCGGCGAGATCATCGCACCTGCCTTGGTGGCCCTCATGGCTCCTGGATTTCTCCACAGTAGTGTTTTCGGCATTACGGTTCACCTTACCCGCATCATGTTCCCATACATACTCCTTATCGGTGTTGCCGTACTCTTTATGGGGATACTCAACTCCATAGGCCACTTTGCAGCGCCTGCCGCTGCCCCGATCCTCATGAACCTCTTCATGATCTCTGTGCCGCTGCTCTGTTTTGTGGTTTTCCACGTATTCTCTTCGCCTGCGGATGCCTTTGCGTGGGGGGTGATCATCGGAGGGATCGCTCAGATCATCATCCAGATGCCCCCTTTGTTGAAGCGAAGAATTCCCTTGCGTTTCACTACCACCTTCCATTCCTCGCGGGTAAAGCAGGTGTTCCGCCTTTTAGGGGTGGCGGCCATCGGGGCCTCCATCTACCAGGTCAATGTGCTCATCGGCACACTCTTTGCGTCCCTCCTTTCTGAGGGGAGCGTTTCTTATCTCTATTATGCCAACAGGCTGCTCGAGCTTCCCTTGGGGATCTTCGCCTTTGCTGTGGGCAATGTGATGCTGCCTGCCATGAGTTCCGCCTCTGCGCGGATGGATACGGAACAATTATCTTTTCTCATGAGCAGGGGTCTTTTGGCAGTGCTGCTCTTCACAATCCCGGCGACCGTAGGGGCATGTGTATTGGCCAGGCCGATCTTTACGATCCTCTTCATGAGGGGGGCCTTCACGTTCAATGATGCCCTGGCGTCGGCCTATGCATTGCAGATGTATGGATTAAGTCTCTGGGCAGTGGGGTATACACGCATACAGACCCAGGCACTCTATGCCATGCAGAAGGCCAAGGTCGTAGTAAACATTTCATGGCTGAGTCTCGTTGTGAATATTGTGTTCTGTCTTATCCTCATGCCGTTCTTGAAGCATGCAGGGATCGCCCTTGCAAGCAGTATCTCGGTGTTCGCTCAACTCGTTGTTCAACATAAGTATCTGAAAAAGGAGGGAATCCACATTCCCAAAGAGTACCTAAAACAGTATGGAAAGATGATTGCCGCCGCAGCAATTATGGGCATTACGCTGATACCTTTAGCCCACATGTATCTGTGGAGAACGGGGTTGACAATAAAAAGCGGCGCTGTGCTGCTTCTTTGTGTGGTGGTTGGCGGTGCGCTGTATTTCGGGCTCCTGTGGATTATGGGGATGAGAGGATTTCCCGTAAAGCATCGCCCGTCTTGATCAGTCTGTCGAATCAAGGGTAACATTATCCATATTGCAGTAAAACTGGAATAAGGTATGAAATTTATTTCTTAAAAAGAGTAAGAAAATTTCTATTAGTGAATCAATACACCAAAAGGTGGTAGTACCTTTTTACATAAAATAACAATACGTTATGTCACAAACGTCCTGTGGCACCATGTTTGCACTTATTATTGAGAATATATGGAAATGCATGGGGGTTTTCATAATGTGGCTTACAAGGAGAGAAATTCTCGAACAGCTCGGTAGGTTAGGCATCAGGACCTTGCGTGACCTGAAGAAGGCCTGTCGAGAATTCGAATCCTATTGGTATTCACAGCACTATCGGATGTAAAACCCCTGCGTATATCTATTTCAATTTCTAAATTGTGGGGAGAGAACGGGAACTGCTATGTGGCCTGAGCGATTAAATGAATATATTGTTGACCAAACACTTGAACTCTCCCCGGAATTTATAAAAAACAATGCAAACATCATCCCGATGCTTTTCCAGGTTTCCCTTTTATCCGATTGGGAAGTCAGGAATGATCAGCTTGAGAAACTATCTGACCTTCTCCTCAATTTCATCAACCACGTCACACCCTATGATGTAGCCCTTGCATACATCTGGGAACCCCAGGATACCTGGTTCTGCAGGGGCCTACAGGGTGAGATCCCCGATAAAATTGATAAGGGCGACATCTTCACCAATGCCATCAAGGGGATGGCCAAACCAATTCTTATCCCCGATATGACCCAGACCGGTATCGATTCTGGAGAGATACCTATCTGTTGCACATCCATGATCGGGCTCCCCATCTATAGGGATACAAAGGTCATTGGGTGCCTGGAACTTTTTAGAAAAGGGACAAATCCATTCAATATCAACGACCTCATTCTGGCCAAGCAACTCCTGCTGAGCTCGGAGAAGGTTCTTAAGGGCGTCCTGACTCCTGATAAGGATTTTGATGATGCGTTGGATGTCCGTATCGATATCCCGCAACGGCACATCCTCCTTGATGTCCTCCACCAGTACGAGGAGCTTTCCAAGAGGCTCTGTTTCCCGTTGAGTGTTGCAATCATCGAGATAGAAGACAGGGACAAGTTCGGTCTGTATACACATATTCCCGAAGGGGTGAGGACGCTTAGAACGCTGGCCAGGAGGATTCAGGAAGGTTTGCGCTGCTACGATAAGGTATTGCGGTATGAAGAACTCA
The DNA here is from genome assembly GCA_050010275.1 of Desulfomonilia bacterium. Taxonomy (GTDB): domain Bacteria; phylum Desulfobacterota; class Desulfomonilia; order UBA1062; family UBA1062; genus MWEI01. The sequence goes on from JBEKLI010000279.1 coordinate 2,493, forward strand.
GCTTCTTTGTGATCCTGCCCGGCTGCTCTTCACGGGATGCCGTCACCGCCCTGCACAAGGCCACTTTAAGCCTTGGGGCGGATCTTGCAGACACTATGACCATCGGGGTGGCGGCGTTGCCCGATGATGCCCAGGATGCAAAAGGGGTCATTAATGTAGCACACCAGGCACTTTCCCATGCAAAGAAGAAGGGGATTCATGTGGCCACCTTTGCCCAGACCGGGGCCATGAGGCAGGTCAATATTTCGCTGGAGCTTCCCATGAAGAAACGCCTCCAGTCAGGGCCGTCATTGAAATCTCTTAATGATTTACTTAGCCTTCTCAAGATCCAGTGCCAGGCGGATGAGGTGTCCATCCGCTACGATACACACGGTGTGCCGGTTACCTGGGAAGGCCATGACCTTGGATACCTCCATCAGGAAGGGTTGCCGCAGGACCTATTTGACTGGATCACCACTTTTCTTGCTCCTGCCTGGGCTGTTGCCTCGGGTTTTGATACGGATATCCAGAACTGGTATATGGGCATCCTGAACACAGCATCCATTATGAGCGATCTACGCGCAGGGTATCCTATGGGATATTCTTTGAAGGTCTCTGATCAGATATATACACTTGCCAAGGAAATGGGTGTCGGAGACATGCTTGCAGGCCAGTGGGCCAATTCTTCTCTGGCAGCCAATATCGGATACCTTGGCATACCCACAACGCTGTTCACCAAGGGCGATCTTACCCCCTTTGATAAAAAAAGGCTTAACAATCACCCCATCATCACCGCTCGTATCCTCAAGGATGTGACTGTAATCAATCTTGATGAGGACCTGCTGATATATCACCATGAGAATTTCAACGGCAGTGGTTACCCGCGAGGACTCAAAGGTGAGGATATTCCACTATCTGCCCGAGCTATGAGGGTGGTGGATACATACAATGCAATGACTACGCCAAGGCTCTACCGAGCACAAATGCGGCATGAGGATGCGCTCAAAGAGCTGTGTGCCGTATCCGGCAAAACCCTTGATCCGGAGGTCGTATCCTTATACGTTGATCTTATCGGTTCTTGATCCACCGGGGATGTGTAATGCCGTATTTCCTGATTTTATAATGGATCACCCTCTTGCTGATCCCGAGGGCGTTGGCAGCTTCTTTTTGGATCCAATCGTTCTTCTTCAGCGCTTCGAGAATCATATCGCGTTCGGACAGCGCCAGAGTCGACATGGACTTTTTATGATCACCATTCCCTCCGTCCTGGGTTAAGGGAGCCTG
>JBEKLI010000280.1:0-3736 GCA_050010275.1 Desulfomonilia bacterium
AATCCATAAAACCGTGTAACTATCGGTATCGGTGCCCCATATGCCACGAGCGACACCCCGATCAGGGCGGCTGTAAGTATGAAACAGAGCCCCAGGTACTTGATGAGCTTCAATTTCTTGCCGGGAGCAGCATTGGCCTTAACAGACACCGTGGACACCCTGAAGAGTTTATCCGATACATCTATGGATGTCCCTAAGGGGCAGACCAGGGAACAGAAAAACCTGCCGAAAATGATTGTGAGGCCGATAATCACTGCACCAGGCAGAAGCGTCGCTATGAAGCCCCTGGTGGTAAAGATGGTGGTTACCACCATGAGCGGGTCCATCCTGAGGAAGAGGTCCACCGGAATCGGCAGCACAAGCGGAAAGGCCGCATACCACAAAAGCACCAGGAAAAAGATGAAGCTTGTTGTCTGTATGACCCTGTTCAGTGCCATCAAAGAACGACTTTCTTGGTAGAGAGATTCTGGATGTCCATACGGCCAAGCCCGCGCTCATGGGCGAGTTTGATATGGCGTACCTGGCGGGGCTCCATCTTCTTGCCGTACCACTCGAACATCTGAACTGCCGTTGCATCTGCCGCAACCATGTCGCGGGAAACTATCACGGTCCTGGGTGTGATCACGTTACCTGGTCCTCCGGGACCATTTGTCGTAAGGACCCTGGTGGCATCGATGAGAACGAGTTTGGGCTTAAGTATGGTGCTCAGATCCACGATAGACTCATGAAGGTTATAGCGCCAGTGCATGACGGACCTGTTCAAGACAAGCCCCATCATGCCCTTCATGGACAGGCTCACACCCGTACTGCCGTGGGACTTGGCCACCGGTGCGGAGATGAGGACGTCGGACTCCAGGACATCCCTCATGACATCGGTTTCTTTTAATGATACCCCCTTGCTGATCTCCACCTCCTTGTAGAAATCCTTCTTGTCCAGTGCATGCACGATGTCGTCGCCGAATATGCGGCACGCCTCCCTTGCCCCCTGGATGCACTGTTCGGAGGGTCTTAATGGATGGTCGAGTACCCGGATCTTGGAGGCACCAGCCTCTCTGCACATGGCAACGAGCTCACGGATGATCTCCGGATGGGTGTTTGTGGCATCCTGTATGGAGCCGTTAAAGCTCATGTTGGGCTTGATCACCACCCTCTCACCCGTCTTCACAAAGGCCTTCATGCCGCCTAAAAGGTTCACCGCCGCCCGCGCGGCCGCAGCAGGGTCGCCTACAGCGATTGCGATATCCGGAGGTGTTGCGGCATAAAGTATCCGGGGTGTAATGAGACCGGAGGAGGCTGCAGTGGCCAGGAGCGCCCCTTTTGCATGAGACTTTATGAATTCCCGTCTGCTGATGGGAATATTATATGCCTGTTCCATCTGCGCCAAGAGCTTCTCTATCAGACTGATGCTCATGTGAGGACCTCCAGGGCAATTGTTTGATGATATCTATCATTAATACCTTTTGAAATAAAAAGATAGATCCACCAAGAATTGATACGAAACCTTAAAGTATTCTGAAATCATGATGTTTTTTGAGATCTGCAAAAAGGGAATTGCCTTGCACTGCTTCGCTTGATACTATCGAGGTTACAAGGAGAACTCTTCATGGACATGAAACGGGGGATTACTTATATATTGGCGGGTATCCTGCTGTGCGTATTTCCGAGTATCCCGGCATTCGCCGGTAAAACGCTTGTTGTTGCGGTCAATCCCTGCTGGCCGCCTATGGAGATGAAAGACAAGAAGGGAAAGATATCAGGATATGAAATCGACCTGATAAAGGCCATGGGAAATGAAGCCGGTTTCAAGGTTAAATTTGTAGAGGTGCCCTGGAAAAATATCTTCAATGGTCTCGATGCCGGGAAATACGATGCCGTTCTGGCCTCTATAAGCATCACGGACGGCAGGAAGGAGAAATTCGATTTCTCCGAGCCCTATTTCACGACAGAACAACTCTTCGTGGTCCCCAAGGCTAAAGCAGAAGAACCCCTCAGGGAAAAAAACATAGGGGCCTTCAAACTGACAACCGGGGCGGAGGCCATCAGGTTGTACCAAAAGGTAAACATCACCTTCTATACGGTTGAAGAAACCGATAAGGCCTTCAAGGATCTGTCAAAGGGCTTCATCGATGGAGTGCTCTGCGACTCACCTGTAGCAGTGGATTATACCACCTGTAACAAGTACAAAGGCAAGTTCGCTCTCACATGCGGGGTATTGCCCGTGGGTGTGCAAATACCCAAAGAGGATTATGGGATAGCGATCAAGAAGGGCAATACATCAGTCCTCGACCTGATCAACCAAGGCCTCCAGGCGGTGAAAGACAAGGGAATTGAAAGTCAGATCCGTTCAAAGTGGATAAAATCTTCTGAGCTAAGCACCGGTCCTCAATCGCCAAGTAAGAACGGGGTATCCTTGAATGAGGGTCAAACGCCTTAAAGCCTGTGTCTGTTCACTGATACATGATGAATTGCGGCTAAAACCGCTCCTGCAATTCCATTCCTTTTCTCTGCTCACTTATGACTGATCACTGGTCACTTTCTTCCTCATGCCTTCATGGCCATAAGGAATTCCCTGATCTCCTCATCCGTGAGGCCCGCCTTTTCGATCCCGAGCTCCTGTTTGAGGGCTGCCGGGTTAAAAGGGGCTGCATCGAAAGCAATATGGGTGCCGCCAAGTTCCTCCACATAAAGGTCAGGATCGTCTTCGGAACCAAGGATGAGATATCTGAACAGCCTCACATCCGCCTTCAGTCCATGCCGGAGGATGGAAGTAATCTCAGGCGGAAACGATGCTGAGAGGATCATAAGAACCGGCGGGAACGAGAAGTCGATCTCGCTTGGCTGGTAGATCCTTGTGAGGAAACCTAGGTTCTCAATATACCATCCGTAGCCCCTCAGAGCACCGAGCAGGGCATCACTGAGACTATCGGTATTAATGGTGACCAGATAGATCTTGCTTGAGTCTGTGGCCAGGATATCAATGCTCCCGGTAAAGGTGTTCCCGATTCGGTACTCCACGATTCTCAAGCCCAGTCCTTCCTTGATCCACTGGGCGCATAACCTGATGACCCGGGCCGGGTCGGTTATATTAACAGGTTTCAGCAGACGCATCATGGCTCTGTTAACCCGCCTTCTCTGTAGCCTTCCAATAAGAGGGAACAGATCCTGATGAGTGCATCTTTTGTAATGGAGATACCGTCAAAGAGCACGAGGGGCCTTCCTTCGGAGATAGAGCGTTCAAGGTGCTCATCATGAAGGAGGCTGCCGAAATAATCTACTTCGAACCCGAGGCGCTCATTGATAAATCCTGCAAACTTCCTGAAAACGGTATCAGAGTTTATTCCATCAACCGCCTCGTCAAAGACCACGTGAACCCTGCTTGATCCGGAGTGTGCATGAATGACCTTGATATAGGCATAACACCGGAGCAGAGACTTCTCATCGGTCATGGTAAGGATGATGTATGCACCGGATGGAGCCCCTTCATGGATGAAGTCAAGTAAAACGGGTGCATTCACCAGGGTCAGACTGCCTGTATCGTCCCTATAAGGCTCAGCATCATGAGGAGATTCATTTTCTTTCCCAAGGTCTCCCGAAAAGCCGTCTTCTATCCTGATCTCCGGCAGCCCGTAAAGCCTCACAAAGGCCATGCCCGGGTCTCTATCATCACGGAAAAGTATTGAACCCATCAGGGTCGACGCTCGAGTCTCATCGGAGGTGGAAAAATCTCGTATACGTA
>JBEKLI010000281.1:0-3720 GCA_050010275.1 Desulfomonilia bacterium
TTCTTTTCATTGAGCACGCGGAAGGCATCCTGGCCGACGCCTATCATGGCCGTTTGCAGGGGGTCTACAACTATCTCCTGGATCAGAAACTGCTCAAGGTGAAGTAGCGGCGATATTCAAGATATGGGCTATAAAAAAATATTGATACTTGACTATTCAGTAAGGAGAAGCGAGACAGCGTTCATAAGGCGATGGTTGCCGGAAGATACTCAGGTTACATCACTTTTTATTGATACTGAGGAATCGTTTCCGGATCAGCTCATTGAAAAAGATTATACCTATGTGATTCATAGCGGATCAGAACTTTCTGTTACCAAGACTGCGCCATTCACTCAAAAAGCTCTAAATTATATCCAAAGCCTAAAAGACAAACAAATCCCTCAAATGGGAATCTGTTACGGACACCAACTTATATGCCGTGCCCTCTCGGGCCCTCACGCAGTCAGGAAATCATCACAGGGACTCGAAGCAGGATGGTGTGAGGTCTCTTTTATAAATAATACGTTAAGAATTCCAGACGTATCAAAGACTGAAACCCTCTGGCAACACCATTTGGATGAAGTGATTGAACTCCCTGAAGGCTCGCACATCATTGCTACAAATTCCCACACCCGAATCCAGGCATATATTCATACGGAACTCCGTCTTTTCGGTACCCAGTTTCATCCTGAATATGATAGGGAAAAAGGGAATGAATTTTTTCTAGAAGATAGAGATCTGTTGGAAGCACACAATTATCATGTTGATGAAATAATAAAACAGGGACCATCCATCGAATCCGGAAAGATATTTTTTAATTTTTTTCTCGACTATTTCCAAGAGAACAGGGATTAAGTCTTAATAGGGAGGGTGATATGGAGAGGCAATCGAAAAGCGCACTTACCAGATCCCTGGCCTTTGTGTGCACCATCTGCCCTGTGTGCACGACTGCACGGAAGAATCAAAAAGGCATCCTCTACTCCTTTGTCAAGACCATCGAAGGCAGATTCTGCCCATTCTGCATGGCCTATGAGAAGGTCTATGGCAGGAAGGCGCACGAGCCGGCGAAATAAGATGAGTGATCATTGATCAGAGGCTATCCACGTCTAAGGGTCTTGGTCTTAACTGATCTTTGGTCCCTGATCACTCATCGCTAATCACACTTGTGAGGAGGAACACCATGGTATTATTCGACGACCTGCTCGAGGCCGACAATTTCACTCTGGCGGTATCCCGCCTCGCCAAGGATTTCAGGGACAGATACGAACTCCCCCCGATCCACCAGCTCGGCATCGTCGTACCTGACGTGGAGGCTTCAGCAGCAGAGCTGGAGGCAAAGGGCATAGGCCCGTTCTTCATCGCCTCGGGCAGCCCTGTCTTCTGGAACGAGCGCAGGCATTTGGGACAGTTTACAGGCAAAATGGGCATCGCCTACCACAAGGGCTTTGAGGTTGAGCTTTTAGAACCCGGCGTCGGGTCTGATTTCTACAAGGCATGCGTCGATCAGGACTGCCGGATGGTGGTGCAGCATCTGGGCTTCCTGGTAAAGGATGTAGACGGCTGGGCAGCCCGGTTGGAAAAAGACGGTTACCCCACCTGGATCAGAGGCACGCTCAAGGCGTTCCCCAACACTACGGAATTCGCCTATATGGATACTGTGGCAGAAGCAGGGATCGTCATCGAGTTCATCTGCTGGAAGCTCTTAGGTATTCCGATCAAGGTACCTCAGGCTGTCTTCCATGCCATCGGCCATGTGGAAAAGGCCATCGGCATCAGGTGCCTGCCCCTCTAACTTTTTATGATCCGTGGAAAAAGCTTATGATCTGTACTGTTCAATGATCTCATCAATGATGCGGCTGTAGGTCTTTTCGACATCGGGTGCGACATAGCCTACGATTTTACTGTTTGCGAGCGAGATCATGCCGTGCAGCATGCTCCAGATCTTGATAATATTGTGGATGACATCATCCTTTGTGAGATGGGACCGGTCTTTTACCATATCCATCAGGGTATCCATGCCAAGCCGGGCTATATCCATGGAGATCCGGTATTCGACGGCAGAGAGCTTCTCATAGGGTGTACCTATATAATCATTGTGTTTGGGAGTGGCCCTGATGAACATGACATCATAGTAGGCCTTGTTTCCAAGGCCGAACCGTATGTATGATTCGATGAGGGCACGGGCCCGCGATACGGGCTCGTCGTGGGATTTCCATGATATCTTAAGCTCATCATAGAGCATCTGGAACCCTTTGATGACAAGGGAGATATAGATCTCTTCCTTGCTCTTAAAAAAATTGTAGAGGTTCGGCGCGCTCATATGCAGCCGTGTAGCGAGCCTGCGCATGGTGAGAGAGTAGAACCCCTCTTCGTCAAGGATGGACAATGCTGCTTCTATAATGCGCTCACGGATCCGTTCAAGTTCAGCGGAGCTCCTGGGCATCTTCATGATAAAAAGGCTTAACCGTGTTCCGGTATGAAGTCAAGAAAATCACTCGGGCACCTTTAAGGAGAATTATGGTTCGATATATCCTTCAATTAATGGGATTTATTTTCAATGAGCGCCTCGCCAAGCCTTATCTGCTTGAGCTTGCTGACCCGCCCGGCAAACCGCCCGATATGGTCAAGATCATGGGTGAGTACCTGATATGCCCCGGATGGTATTATCCCCGATAACGAAGCAACCTCTTCAAGCTCCTGATGTATCTGAGAATTAAGACGCCTGAATGCGAGTATCAACTTGGGGAGTTCTTTCGGATTATCTCCGTCCTCAAGTCTTCTGCAGGCCTCGAGTGCTATGACATCGAGCGCGTTTGATACGCTGCTTATTCCACCAAGCAGGAATGCAATATCCTCCGGAGGGATAACGGCGGAGCCGTGCATGACTGATACGATCCCGTCAAGCCTGGCCTCCTGGGCACCGAGGATTGGCCCCATCATCATAATGTCTTCAATCTCCCTGAAGGGGAGCGCCATATCCTCATATGCTTTTCCCGGGTTTCCGATCATATCATCCGCCGACACGATGCATCCATCAAGGATGATGCCGCCATGAGGACACGGCCGCAAGAAGCCGAAATCCAACGGCTCAGTCAGTCGGAGCCCCGGGTTATCTTTGGCTACCATAAAGGCACTGTAACGTTTCCTCTCACCTTCTTGAGAGCTTATGGCAAAAACTATGAAAATATCGGCAATAGGCCCGTTCGTAAGAAATGTCTTCTCACCCGTGATGAGATAACCGGAACCGGTTTTCTCTGCCATGGCCTTAAGGTGTTTGGGGTGTCCGCCGACCCCCGGCTCGGAGATGGCAATGCTTGCGGTGATGTCGCCTGTCGCTATGCCCGGAAGGAGCCTATGCCTTTGGCCCTCAGAAGGAAAAGAACCCAGGAAGAATCGGGCCGTGATCTGGTGCATGCTTTCAAAATAATCGCGTCGCACGAGCGCGTTGGCATCTTCAGGGTTTTTGGGCGGGACGCAGGCTACACATCATTATATACCGCCTACGTTACTTCCATCCGATGTGCGATCCCGGAATTCAAGTTTGATCTGGATCAAATGATCGACCTGCTGATCCGCAGTGTGGGAGTTGAGCCGAAGGTCAATGGTATAAAAATTGGTTCCCACCTGATGCACCACCGCATTGCGCACAAAATTGACGCCTCCCCGGACATTTGAATAAAAGTTAAGTTGGGACAGGAATGAATCGTTGCTGATATAGGCCACGGTGCCATCCGGCAGTGC
>JBEKLI010000282.1:0-3699 GCA_050010275.1 Desulfomonilia bacterium
CCCTGCGATCACAGGTCAGAGAGACGTTATGAGGCTCATACCCGGGTGCCTCTGTCTCTGTTGTAATACCGAGGTAGCGCACCTTTTGGGATACCCAGGAGAAAATGGCCTCTATCTTTTTCTGCTTGTTCATTTTCCCTTTTACAAGTTGTTTCACTATCCTGCGCATCTCGGGAGTGGTTTTTCCAAGATGGGGTTTGGATAGGTTCCAGTACCAGCGCGATATGGTATTCCAGTCGGGGATAGTGCTCACAAGGAGACGTTGGGCCTGGGTATACAGGGGCGGCATTTCAGGTTCTTCAAAGGCCCTTGGTACGTCTTTGGCAGCCCATTTATAGATGATGTCATCGGCTTCAAGCATTTTCACAAAGGTAACGGTACCTGGAATTTCACTCTTCAGGGCAATGCTTTTCAAAGGCTTCGCTTTAGGGGCAATAATCGTCAACCTGGATGATTTGATAGGATCAGTCTCTTCAAATGTGATGAAGTCGCTCCATTCACCCGACATGCGGGCCTTCACGAAGTCGTCATAGGTGATGAAATGAACGGTATCGCCTCTATTAAGTTCAGGAATGCTCACCTGGAGCATCTTATTATTGGGATCATAGATATTCGATGCCATCTGGGAGGAATCCACCATCACACGGCTGTTTTTCTCGATATCCACTTTGTGTGATGTCCCGTCTTGTGAAATGACCTCTACAAGGGTAAATTTCGTGGTGTTGTATGGTATGTTAAACGATGAGGTGAGGGTACGGTATCGGCGCTTGCCCTTTTCTGTGAGTACCTTGATATATTGCTCAAACCATTCTCCATATGTCCCATCTTGCCGGTATTTCGTCCAGGTCTGCTGGTCTACCACTACCACATCGGCATCAGGGTATTTATCTCTCGTAACCGTCTCGACTTGTTGTATGACTGCCGTTTTATCAAGAGGGGCCCAGTCCTGGGCAAAGGTTTCGCCGGTATCGGCAAAAATGAATATTATTAACCACACAACAAAGATATTTACAAACGATCGTCTCAGCATCTTCGGAACAACCCCTCTCCCTTGGGAATGGTTCTGTTTGTTTTTTTATATATATGCCGGTTTGCCGATATGGATCAGGCCTTGTACAGACCACAAAATATCATCCATGTAAATACTGAATAAATGGTTGGTTCTCTGTTTTCTTATTACTTTCACTCTCTGATCACTGACCACTGTTCACTGATTACTGAGATTTTACCACAAAGGCATTGACTTAGAAATTACCAATGCTAATATAATCAGAACTATGTCAATGGACAGGACATTATGTGCCATCTGTGCCTGGAGGGGTGACTGCAACAAGAAATTCATGCAGGGTAATGGTGTTCACTGCCCCGACTACACGAGAGACCTCACCATCCGGGTCAAGGCGGAGGAGAAAAAAGAGGAAAAACAGCCCAGGGGAAAGAAGGGTAAGAAAAAGTCTGGAAATATTCATATCTTGTAGTTTTTGATGTGGGTTTCCTTCTCCCAGGGTTCAATGCTTTTCCCTCTTGCTTTAGAGGAGAGCAATCTCCCAAATATCACTTTGTTTTCAAGAGTTATGGTTTTTCTGATCACGACTCACTGCTCATTGATCATTGATCACCAGGATCAGGTAACTATTCACGAGTTAATCCCGCTGATCACTTGCTTTTCCGGTATTCCAGACTTGCCTCGATGAAATCCCTAAACAAAGGATGCGGCTGCATGGGCTTTGATTTGAACTCAGGGTGGAACTGGCAGCCGAGGAACCAGGGGTGGTTCGGCAGCTCGATGATCTCAACGAGAGCTGTATCCGGGTTCCGCCCGCTGATAATGAGGCCCGCATCTGTAAGCTGCTTTTCGTAAACCGGGTTAAATTCATAGCGATGCCGGTGCCGCTCGGAGATCTCGGGTGATCCGTATGCATGCATGGCCTTTGTTCCCGGCGTTATAGTACATCGGTATGCGCCGAGCCTCATGGTACCACCCTTGCGGGTGATATTTCTCTGTTCAGGCAAGAAATCGATGACAGGTGCTGCTGTTTTTTGGTCAAACTCAGTGCTGTTCGCCCCCTTCAATCCGCAGATGTTTCTCGCAAATTCCGTTACGGCAAGCTGCATGCCGAGGCATATGCCGAAGAATGGCATGTTGTGCGCCCTGGCATATCCGGCGGCAAGGATCTTGCCCTCGGTTCCCCGCTCGCCGAAACCCCCTGGAATGAGGATTCCGTCAATGCCGGCGAAGTATGTTGATATATCATCCTTTCCGACAAGTTCATCAGCATCCACAAAGATCCTGTTCACCTTTGTGTTGTTACATATCCCGCCGTGTTCAAGTGCTTCGTTCAGACTCTTATAGGAGTCAGTGAGTTTCACATATTTGCCTACTACTGCAATGTTTACCACGTCTGTTCTGTTTTGAATCCTCTCAAGGAGCTGTTCCCAGCCATGCATCCGGGGTTCTCTGGTCCACATGTTGAGGTATTCAATAATTCTATCATCGAGCCCTTCTCTATGGAACCCAATAGGCACCTGGTATATACTATCAACATCGATTGCATTAATTACCGCATTCTTTTCCACGTTGCAGAAAAGTGCGATTTTTTCTTTAAGTTCGTTGCTCAGCATTCTTTCTGACCGGCATAGGAGGATCTGGGGCTGAATTCCGATCTCCCTGAGCTTTTGGACAGAGTGCTGGGTAGGCTTTGATTTGAGCTCACCCGCAGTGGCGATATAAGGAACGAGGGTGAGATGGATGTAGAGCACGTTTGCCTTTCCCATGTCGAATCCAAATTGCCGTATGGCCTCTAAAAACGGCAAGGACTCGATGTCTCCCACGGTCCCGCCGATCTCCACAATGGCGATATCATTGCCGGCAGCGGACTTTTTGATCCGATCCTTGATTTCGTCGGTAATATGAGGGATCACCTGGACGGTCTTGCCCAAATATTCACCGTTTCGCTCCTTCTGGATCACCGAGTCATAGATCTGGCCGGTGGTAAAATTGTTTTTTGCGGTAAGGACGCTTGAGGTGAACCGTTCGTAATGACCAAGATCCAAATCGGTTTCTGCGCCATCGTCAGTGACAAAGACCTCGCCGTGCTGGAATGGACTCATGGTGCCGGGATCAACGTTGATGTAAGGGTCGAGTTTAATGTTGCAGACCTTGAGTCCCCTAGCCTCCATAATGGCTCCTATGGAGGCAGCGGCAAGACCTTTGCCAAGAGAAGACAACACCCCACCGGTTATAAAAATATACTTGGTGGATTTATTCGTTGCCATCTTCTGTCCCTAATCTATTCTATAGATTCTTATGTGTCAAGAAAGGAGCCGGTAAATTTTTACACAACCGCCGAGTGTTAAACCCCCAGTGATCAATAATAATCCTGCAGGGCACAGACCTGTAGCTGCTTGCGCTGAAGTGCCCTGATGGCCTCAGTCATAGCCTTGGACGCAGCAATAGTAGTGGAGTATGGGATGTTGTATCTAATGGCGCTCTGGCGGAGATGGTATGCATCTTCCGAAGGACGTCTTCCAATACTCGTGTTAATGACGAGCTGAATTTGACCATTCTTGATATAATCCACTACATTGGGTCTGCCTTCACTCACCTTGAGAACCGTCTTTACATCCACTCCATGGGCAGTCAGATATGCTGCAGTGCCGGTAGTAGATAAGATACTGAACCCGAGAGCTATAAAAGAG
>JBEKLI010000283.1:0-3684 GCA_050010275.1 Desulfomonilia bacterium
GATACTTGTATGAAAAAATCCCGGTACACTTGGCGGAGTAGTTCTGTTTCTTCCGGGCGCTTGATTTGATCAACGATGTAAGCAACCCGCTTCAAGGGCGAGTCGCGATCCCCCTTCTCCCCGCGCAATTCCCTTATTTCTTATAATGGCCAGACAGGCCAATATATCGTTTCGTTCTGAAATTTCTCGCAGTTTATTACACGCAGCTATTCTTGTTTTGTAGTATTCCTCTAGTGGGTGATCAATTATTGTTGGCAGGGCCTTGAGTTTTGGCAGAAGTGATGTAACTTTTAGTATCTTAGTCTCATAGCTATAGGTGGACAGAACCGATTTAATCTTTTCGGAAACTAACCTAGTGTCCAACCCAATTCGCCCGACCAGACCTATTACAATCTCTGGACTTTCGATTGTTCCGAGAGGAAGCATTTTACCCCCCTTGGCAATTTCTTGAGGATTGACACATATCGTGAACCTCGATTCGTTCGCCAGCGTCTAATCTTGACTGATTCGGGAGGGGCAACATGACCAAAAGCCGCACTCAAGATTACAAATGGCTCGAAAGCCACATCAACGATGCAAGTACCGAAGTCGCAAGCTGGCCCTCGTGGAAATCGCAAAGCTCAACACGCGGGAATTGCATTAACACAGAATCTGCCGAGAATGCTAAGCCCGAGTCTTCCTCTGCGCCAACTAAGCAAAATTCCCGCTAATTCGAATCGCAGTCCCAGCGCGATGACCTTGCCCTGCATGACGGGCAGGATCCGCGCGATGAAGAATCGGGCGGAGTGGAGCTTGCCGCTGTAGAAGGCAGCCTCCGGGTGACTTTCGATGAGCCCCCGCCGCTGCTCGACAGTCAAGGCACCTTTGGATGCGAAAAACTCTTCGAGCTTTGTATATGCGATTTGCGCCTGCCACAGGTGCATCCATGCAAGCAGGGTATCTCCCACGATTTCCAACATGGGTGTGGCGTTCATGAAAGCATCATGCGCATTACCCGTTTTTTTGAGAGTGTCAAGGTATGTGGCGGCGTTTACCATCTGAAGCTTTGCACGCATGACCGAAGAGGCCAGACCCTTGAGCGTGGGCTCTGCAGCTGCCGTATCTATGGTCCGGTCGATTTCGGATACCAGCGACTTAAAAACACTACCCCCGGACATGGGGATCTTCCGAGCGAGCAGGTCGATGGCCTGGATGCCGTTGGCGCCCTCATAGATGGGAGTGATACGGCAGTCGCGGGTAAACTGCTCCACCGGATAGTCCCGGCAATATCCGTATCCGCCTAAGACCTGGATTGCCGTATTGCAGACCTGAAACCCCATGTCGCTCGTGTATGCCTTGCAGACCGGCGTCAGGAGCTCGATAAGACCGTGCAGCTGCTTGCGCTCAGTCGCATCGGCAGAGGCATTTCGTCGGTCGATGCAGAAAGCAGTGTAATAGTTCAGGGCGCGCATTCCCTCTACATAGGATTTCATCCACAGGAGAGACCTGCGTATGTCCGGATGCTCTATGATGGCTACCGGCAGCGCTTTTTTGCCTTTGCTCGTGATGTCGGAGCCTTGGATGCGCTCTTTCGCATATTCTCTTGCATTCAGGTATGCCGTGCCGGCGAGTCCGAGGGCCTGCAGCGCAACGATGAGCCGCTCCTCATTCATCATGTGGAACATGATGGGTATTCCCTGACACTGCTCACCCAAAAGCTCCCCGATACACTCATCGTTGGCACCGAAACTCAAAGAGCAGGTAGCGGATCCTTTGATCCCCATCTTGTGCTCGATGCCCATGCACTGCACATCATTCGGCTCATCCAGGGAACCGTCATGATTGACGCGGTGCTTGGGCACGATGAAGATGGATATGCCCTTGATGCCCTCGGGGTCACCATCTACACGGGCGAGCACTGCATGTATGATGTTAGGCTTGCCGTCATGGTCACCGGCGGTGATGAAGATTTTCTGCCCGGAGATTTTATAGTGCCTCTCATTGATCTTTTCCGCCCGGGTTACGATCCGGGCAAGGTCGCTCCCGGCACCCGGTTCGGTCAGGCACATGGTGCCTCCCCACTGGAAAGAGAGGAGCCTGTCGAGATAGAGGTGCTTCTGTTCATCCGTTCCGAAGAGCTTGATGAGAAGAGCGGTGCCGTGGGTGAGGGTCATGTACTGGCTCAAAGCCATATTCCCGGCAACGAATGCCTCATAGGCTGCAGTAAAGAGGGTCAAAGGCAGCCCTTGTCCACCCACCTCGGGTTCCTCGATGGATGCAACCCACCCCTGCTCGGCATACTGCTGCAGCGGGCCGTGAAAGGACTTCGGCAGGATGACGTTCCCATCCTTCCACTGTGCGCCGATGAGGTCGCCGTCTGCATTCGTCGGGGCCAGGTCGTTCCGGGCGAACTTGAGCCCCTGTTCGAGGACCATATCGAATTCGTCTTTGGAAAGGTGCGAGAATTTCTCCAGCCTGGTCAATGCAGTGATATCGAGCTGCTCGTAGAGCACAAAATCCATGTCGCGTCTGTCAACTAAGGTGTCGGCCATTGCTCACCCCTATCGATCCCGGAATTTCGGGGTGCGTTTCTCCAGAAAAGCTGCAGCACCTTCCTTCTTGTCTTCACTCGCATAGCAGGTACCGAAAAGCTCCCGCTCGAGCCTCATGCCGGTATTGAGGTCCATGGCCGATCCCTCGAAGATCGCCCGCAGCGCAGCCTGGACGGCAACCCTACTCTTGCCCGCAATGGTTGCGGCGAGTTTCATGGCCTCTTCTACTACGGTTCCCTTTGGCACTGCCCTGTTCACCAGGCCGTATGCTTCGGCCTGTCGGCCGCTGACAAAATTGCCGGATAGGATGAGTTCCAGAGCCCTTCCGGGGCCGATGAGTCGCGGGGTCCTTTGGGTGCCTCCGTAGCCCGGGATGATGCCGAGCTTGATCTCGGGCAGGCCCATGGTGGCGCCCTCGTCGGCCAGCCTGACATGACAGGCCAGTGCCATCTCCATGCCTCCTCCCAGGCAGAAGCCGTTGATGGCGGCGATGATGGGCTTGTCCGCATGCATCATGAGATTGGAGAGTTCCTGGCCCTTGATGAGGGAATCCGCCCCCTCCTTGGCGGTCGTGTAGTCATTCAGCTCGCTGATCTCGGCACCGGCGATGAATGCCTTGCCGGCGCCGGTGAACACGATCACCCGTACTTCGGGATCAGCAAGGGCCTTTACCAGAGTGTCCCGGATCTCGTCCAGCACGGCCCAGCTGAGCGCGTTCATGGGAGGGTTGTCGATCTCCATCAGGGCTACGCCTGTGTCCTTCACGGTGTATGAGCACCGCGATCCTTCATTGACCGTCTTCATGGATATACCTCCATATTCCTGTGTCTTTTTTATGACAGAAAAGCCATCCATCAAGGAACGAGTTATATATTATCTTATTATTTGTTAATGTCTTAACTATAAACGATGAACAAGTCACCCGTTTCATACTATATGAAATTATACCCGGCTGATTTATATTTTCCTGCCCGGCAGGCTCAGTGAGGCGGAGATTCCGAAGTCAACACTGAACGCCTGGCCAGTGATGTAGATCGCCTCGTTACCGGCAAGGAAGAGCATGGCCCCGACAACCTCTTCTAGCGCTGCGGCGCGCCTGAGCTCCGAATATTTGCCGACCCGCCCATCTTTGCCTGCGCTCCTAGCGTATTTG
>JBEKLI010000284.1:0-3681 GCA_050010275.1 Desulfomonilia bacterium
TTCATCAGGGCTTTGACCTCACCCTTTTCAAAGAGCTCTACGCCTTTCTCAGCCATTGCATCCTCTAACGGGGCATTGATGATGCGGAATTGCTTTGCGCATGTGATGGTCTTTAAGATATTTCGAATGTTACTTTCATCCCCGATCAAGATCGGGTCGACATAACCGGCCTCGGCCGCCTCACATGCGCCCTCCAGCACATGCTGCTCATCAGCATTTATGACGGCAATGGGGATGGCCCTCAGTCCTTGGACAACCTTAAGCATGTCCTCAAAGGTGGCAAATTCAACACTCATGGTTTTATCTCCTTGCCTGCCTTTAAGAGCAGAGCCCGGGTATGCCGGGCAATCATCAGGTCCTCATTGGTGGGAATCACCCGCACGGTGCAGGGACTATTGTTTGTGGAGATGATTCCTGCATCGGCATCGTTATTCCCGGGGTCAAGACGTATTCCAAGATAATCGAGGCCGTGGCAGATCATCCACCTCACCGGTGCGGCCCTCTCACCAATACCACCGGTGAACACCAGAGTATCCAGGCCGCCAAGGACAGCGGATAGTGTTCCGATATACTTGCGTGCCGTATAGCAGAAAAGCGCTATAGCCTCTCCGGCATGCGGTTCCGTGGTGCGTTGATCCAGAAGAGTTTTCATATCGGAGCTGATGCCAGAGACCCCGATGAGCCCTGAACGCTGGTTGAGCAGCCTTTCGAGCTGACGGGCGTCATAGCCTTTCTCGTCCATGAGGTAGAGCAGGATGCCCGGATCAAGATCACCGCATCTTGTGCCCATCATGAGTCCCCCCAAGGCAGAGAAACCCATGGTTGTGTCTTGGGGGTGTCCGTCTTTCAGAGCAGCCATGCTGGCGCCGCTGCCCAGATGAGCAATGATGACCCGTCCTTTCGTGTTCCTCCCCAGAGCACCGACTATGTATTCATAGGAAAGACCATGAAACCCGTAGCGGTGTATCCCCTCATGCCAGAGGCTGCGTACAATGGGCAGCCACTGGGCCACCTCCGGTATCCGGCGGTGAAAAGCGGTATCAAAGCAGACTACCTGGCTGAGTTTCGGGTAGTGCTCGGTTACTGCATCAATGCCTTTGATCTCACTGGGTAGGTGCAAGGGGGCCAAGGGGATGAGGCTTCTCAGGGTGAGCATCAGTTCGGGTGTTACCATTTCAGGGGCCATGTGTTTCGGCCCTCCATGGACCAGTCGGTGCCCGACCGCATCCGGGGCTGCAAGATGCTGTTCTTCCATGGCCGTTGTGAACATCGCCTTGACTGCCTCTTTGTGGTCGGAAAAATCCGAGTGACTGTCCACGAGGCGTTTCCCTAGGCCATCTTTCATCCAGAGCCAGCCACCTGACAGACCGATCCGTTCCACCGCACCTTCGGCTATGAGTTTTTCGGTTGTATCGAGAAGGTACATGGCAAACTTCATGGATGAAGAGCCGCTATTGATACAGAGGATATGATGTTCCATGTGAGGGTCCTTTAAAATATTCTTCTCATGTACAAAGTCCAAAATGATTGTGAAAAGGTGACCTTCAATCCGATACGAAAAAGATCGAAAGTAATGTTTCCTCTTGAGCGTTAACCATTTTACATCTTCAGCGTTAATAGCCTGAGAATCGCCAAAGTCAAGACATTGTTTAACTTATCGATATATCCTTCTCGCAGCACATACCTCGGACTTTCATGCATGCCAGCGTATGTTTTTTAAGGATTCTTGGTGAGATCATTGCCGGACGTATCTTTCCCATTTGTACCGCAGAGCACGTCTGAGAGATATCCTCTTAATCCTTTTCCACTGCATAAACACCTGTGAATGCCATTGTCAATAATATGATCACCAGAAATACCGTCTTCTTAATACACTTCCCTCCTTATTTTTTCCCGGGCAGGATTTTTTTGCCAAACCCTGATATTGCATCACCCATGCTTTTCAGGCTCTTGCCGACCTCTTCGGATACATATCCTGTGCCTTGAACAAGTTTGCCGGAGATCTCGCGTCCTAAGCTGATTGCTTTAGATGCGCCAGCATCTAGTTTATGGCCTGACCAATTTGCTGCCAGTTCTAAATGCTCTGCTGCTGAATTAAGCTCATGACCGGCCTCTTTTGTTTCTTTCTTGGCCCATGATTCAGATGCCTTAAGATAGTAATTATTGGCCAATGCGTGCTCAGCCCTAGAAAATGCATCTTTTAGTTTCTTGTCTGATTTTACAGCCCCCTTTTCAACTTCATCTGCCATCTTGACCAATTCCTGGTAAGAGGCTGTTAAAGCTTTTTTTCCTTCATCACTAGCAGATTCTGCCTCTTTCTTTAAAAATTCCGCACCTTTTCGTATTTCAGCAGCAGATGCCTTGAACTCCTTTTTAAGAAAGAACTCATGGGCCTTTTGAAAGTCGACACCTGGCTCTACTATCTGGCCTTGGGGCTTTGTTGCAGTCTGAGAGTATGATACTGGGGCAAAAACCACTTGACTTAAGACAATAAATGCAAACAACCCTGCAATGAATAAAATCTTGTGCATCATTTTAATACCTCCTTTTGTTAATGAATATATGAGTTTTAACTTCACAACAGATAAATATTGAGTTGCTGTTTCATATTAAGTCTGATCAATTCTTAGTCAAGTCCTCCCATTTCTTTATAAGGCACACCTTCCTATGACAAGGTACGCTTTAAGTTAAATGTACCTGCCGTCACGGTTAACATAACGGTAAAAAAATACCCTTAGTGCAGGATTGGGGGTTCAACATATGACATTATGAATTGTTGATTGTTGAGACCCCTCTTTTCTCCATTGGACCTTCCAGCTCGACTTCTCTGCGAGTTCTATTCATCAGACGGAACAATCAATGCTGTGCATGGCCCGATTATCACTTCTCCTGAGCAGGGTAGATCATCGGCTTAATCCTGGGTTTACAACCAGTGGTCACATAAATGCGCAAACCACTCCCGCATCTTCGAGAACAAGGGTCTTTCCTTCCACTCTTCCCATTTTATCTGATGGGACTCCACAAGATCCTTGGCAAATGTCTTCTCCATTTCAGCAGCAAAATCTCGGCTCAAAACAACCGCATTCACCTCGTCATCGCTTGAAAGGCTCCAGTAGTCCATGTTTGTGGAACCCACCGTCGACCAGATACCGTCAATGACCGCAGTTTTCGCATGCAGTAAGGCGTTGCGGCGTTCGTATATCTTCACCCCCGATTTCAACAGCTCGGAATAATTATACCGTGCTGCATATAAGGCCAGCGTTGAATCGGTAGTCTCGGGAAGAATAATCTTTACGTCAACACCTCTCCTGGCTGCATCCGCGAAGGCATTCAATATCTGGTCGTCGGGTATAAAATAGGCATTTGTCACATGAATAGAATGCTCCGCAAACGTGATGGCGGCCACATACATGATAAACGTGATCCTGTTATCTACGCCTGGTGTACTGCCGACGACTCGCACCAGGGCATTCCCATCTTCTTTCATCCTCGGGTAGTAGTTCCGTTCGGAGAGTTTAGGCCCATTCTGCTTGGACCACGTGTCAAGAAAGAGCTTTTGGAATTCCGCGACAGCAGGACCTTCAATTTGAACATCCGTGTCACGCCAGGGGAGCGGCGCTCCTTCGCCTCTTTCCCTTCCGGAAAGCCTACTCGAGTAAACGCTGCTGATGTTGATGCCGC
>JBEKLI010000285.1:0-3680 GCA_050010275.1 Desulfomonilia bacterium
AACAGTAACCTCTCCACCATGAAGGAGCGCGAGATTGCCCAATTCAGGAATAAAAAGATCGGATTTGTATTCCAGTTCCACTATCTGCTGCCCGAGTTTACGGCATTGGAGAATGTGATGGTCCCGGCACTGCTTTCCTCAAAGATGTCCCGCCGGATCAGAGAGCGTTCCGTCGAGCTGCTCGATGTGGTGGGGCTTGCAGACCGCAGGACACACAAGCCCGGTGAGCTCTCGGGGGGCGAGCAGCAGAGAGTCGCCATCGCGCGGGCCCTCATGATGTCACCCGGGATCCTCCTGGCCGACGAGCCTACCGGCGACCTTGATCCTGAAACCGGTCACAAGGTCATCGAACTCTTCTCGGGGCTCAGGATAAAGCTCTGTGTCACCTTAATAATTGCCACACATAATATGGAACTCGCCCATACTATGGATAAGGTACTTGTGCTGAAGGGGGGTCACCTTGAACCAACTGCACAGTAGGGTTCTGATCTTCTTCGCCCTCTTTCTGCTCCTGTCTGCTTCAGCATCTGCAGATCAGTTTCTTGTGAGGACGCACGATCGGGCCATATCTGATTACCTCGCCGATGTCCCCTGTATAACCGTCTCCGACGCTGCACCTACAGAACTTTCTCTTGAACGCAAGGAGGGGGTCTACCGCGTTATGGACGACAAAGGAGTGGGATACAGTGCAGCTACTCTAGCCGATGCCGCGGACGGTTACCTGCGGCTCAAAGGCGTGTGTGTGATCAAGGATGTAACCATCAAGGGCTATTCGCGCATAAGCGCAGACGCAATAAGGTTCCGTATCAAAACCGCCAAGGGTGATATCCTCCATAAAAATGCCACGCGAAAGGACATCGAGGAGATCTATTCCATGGGATACTTCGAGAAGTGCGATGCCACATTTGAGGACAACGCCGTGGTCTTTCTCGTGAAAGAGTATCCCATCATCATCAAGATCGAGGTCAAGGGCAACAAAGAAATCAAGGAGAAGGACATCCTGGATGCCATAGGACTGAAAAAGTTCGATATCTTAAATACCAGGCTTTTAAAGACGAGCATCGACCGCATCAAAGGGCTCTATCGCGAGAGGGGTTATTATAAGGTTGATGTCAAATCCGAGACGAACACCACCGAAGGAGGGATTAATCTCACCTTCAACGTCTCTGAGAACAAGCAGCTCTACATCAAGGAGATCGCCTTTGACGGAAACGAGCATATATCCTCCCGAAAGATCAAAGGCGCCATTGAGACCTCGACCCGCTGGCCGCTGGGTATCTTCAGCCACGAGGGCACATACCAGGACAGCGTGCTCGACACCGACCTGCTCCGGATCGAACAGTTCTACGCAGACAACGGCTATATGCAGGTTAAAGTAGGTAGACCCAAGATCGATATCAAGGAAGACGACGGCATCTATATCTCCATACCCATCTCGGAAGGGCCGCTCTTTACCGTCGGCACAATCGATGTAGCAGGAGACCTCATCCTGCCCAAAAAAGATCTATACTCAAAGATCGACCTCAAGCCAGGGGATGTCATGAGCAAGAGCAAGGTCCAGCAGAGCATTGAACACTTGCGGGACATCTACATGGACAAGGGGTACGCCTATGTCCAGATCAAACCCGAGAGCACTGAGGAGGGAGAAAACAAGATCGGGCTGACCTTCCATATCACCCAGGGTAAACCCGTCACCATCGACACGATTCAGATCAAGGGCAACACCAAGACCAGGGATAAGGTCATCAGGCGTGAGCTCCAGGTGGAAGAAGGCAAGCTTTTCTCCTCCACGGCCATCAAGGAGAGCAAAGACAACCTTAATCGGCTCGGATATTTCAAGTCCACCAACATCGATCCGGTGCCTAAAGACGATGAAAACACGTCACTGCTGGTGGATGTAGATGAGACAACCACAGGCTCATTCTCATTTGGATTTGCTTACTCCTCCCAGGACGGCCCCATGGGAACCCTGGGCTTGAGCGAGATCAATCTGATGGGCCTCGGGCTGAAGAGCAAGGCAAATGTAGAATACGGTCCGAAAATAAGGAATTTCACGTTGGACTTTGAGGAGCCCTGGGTCTTCGACCATCCGATATCGCTTGGTGAACTTCTTTACAACACAAAACAGGATTACCTGTACTATACAAAAGAGTCCAGAGGCGGGAATATACGGTTAAGTTACCCTTTCTATGAGAAGATCCGTCACTCTGTCATATATTCCTACGACGATATCGTGGGGCTTACCAACATCAATTCATCCTACCTGCCTTCTCTGACCAAGCAGGATATCGAGGGTGGAATCACGAGCAGCATCACAAACAGCCTTTATCGGGACACCACCAACGACTATTTCCGACCCACACAAGGTTCCAATATAGGGGTATCCTATGAGTATGCCGGCTTAGGCGGTACATTTCACTTCACCCGGGCCACCGCATCCGCTGCACAGTTCTTTCCCCTCTGGACCGACAAACTCGCCTTGATGTTGAAACTGAGATGGGGTACAGTAAATCCCATCCGTGGCGATGACCTCCCTGAATATGAGCGATTCATCCTCGGTGGTTTGAATAGCATTCGAGGCTTCAAATCCGGCCAGATCGGCCCGAGAGACAGCCTGGGTAACATCCTTGGGGGAAGGCTCATGGCGATAATGAACATGGAGGTCACTTTCCCCCTTGGTCCGATTCCCGGCCTCTATGGTGTTGTCTTCCATGATGAGGGTAACGGCTATGAGAAACGCATCGACCTGACGGACCTCAAAAAGTCCTACGGTGCAGGCATCAGGTGGGTGACGCCTATGGGACCGTTGCGGATAGAGTATGCAAAGGTCATCAACCCCAAGTCTGACGAATCTCCGTCACGGTGGGATTTCACCGTCGGGACTTTCTTCTAGGATTTTTAAGAATAAACTCTTAAAGAGGAGTACATATGAAAAGAATCATAGCTTTTTTTACAGCCTGCTTCATCTTCAGTATGTCGGGCCCGCTTATGGCCCTGGACACGAAAATTGCCTATATCGACTCTCAGAAGATTCTTTATGAATCTCAGGCGGGCAAGGAGGCATACAAGCAACTCAGTGCGATGAAGGATCAGAGGGCTACTGAGCTCGAGAAGAAGCAGGAGAAGCTCAAGACCATGAACGAGCAGCTTCAGGCAAAGTCAGCCACCATGTCAACGGCTGCCCGGGATGATATGGAGGCAAAATACGACAAGGAGCTCAAGGACTATAACCGCGCACTCAAGGATGCCCAGGACGATCTTAAGCGCAAGGAAATGGAATTCTTAAAGCCTTTCAGCAAGGATCTCGATGAGATCATCAAGACCTACAGCGAGAAGAACGGAATCGAAATCGTCCTTGACAAACAGAACCCTGCCATTGTCTATGCAGCACCAAAGATCGACATCACGAGCCAGATCATAACTGCGGTTGATAAGCACAATCAGGAAAAGAAAGGAAAGACAAAGTAAGAGAAATATTCGTCATCGGCGATAGCAAATCATTCCAGCGAATGCGGACGGCTATCTATGAAGGTTATATTACCGCTTATGGGCTCTAAATGAACGTACCGCGCACCTGCTTTTCAGGAGAAGCGCGTTAAGGTCTTTATTATAAGTTTACTTGGTATCACATAAGAAGTGGTCCACTAATGGGGGCAGGTCAAGGCCATTCATTCTGATTT
>JBEKLI010000286.1:0-3656 GCA_050010275.1 Desulfomonilia bacterium
ACAATATACAACAACCAACAGACCACTCTCATTCAGGCCGGGAGTTCTAATTGTATGCTACGGAACTTTTGCAACTGATAGAAACTGGGAAAGGCATTGAGCGTGTCACCATTCATACGATGGCATCAGCAGCCTCGTATCCTTAAGAAACACCCTCACACTGATAGCTAGAGAAACTGATAGTAATGTAGAAAGAGAGGAGTAAGGTAAAGGAGACTTTCTCTCTCCGTTGTTGTAAGTTGCTGGCGGCCATTCCGACCCGATGATTGAACCGAGCTGGGCTATTTAATGGCTCGGATGAAATAGAAACTATTCCCTTCGGAGTGGCTGATAAGAACCCAGCCCTCTTTACCAAGGTCGTTCAGAAAGGCTTGCTGGCTTTTCCGCTGTTCCTCAGGGCCTAGCATGAGACCGCTGAAGGCTGAACGTGGAGGAAATGCCACCTTATACTCCCACTTCGTGATGTGGGGTGTGCTACAACAACCGGCCAACAGGAGACCGGCCGTAAATACGAGTGCAATGCATTGTTTCATTGTGTGCTCCTTTGTTTAAATTGGTT
The DNA here is from genome assembly GCA_050010275.1 of Desulfomonilia bacterium. Lineage (GTDB taxonomy): Bacteria > Desulfobacterota > Desulfomonilia > UBA1062 > UBA1062 > MWEI01. The sequence continues at coordinate 560 of JBEKLI010000286.1, forward strand.
ATATAATAGCACACAAAAAACTTTATGTCAAGTAGTATATAATCGCCTTCTAAAAAAAAAGGGGGGGGATTTTGCAGCACTGGCCAAGCAGTACTCCAAGGATCCTGTGAGTGCCCCCAAGGGTGGAGATATCGGACTCATCACACCCGGCAAACTGGAGCCCGTTCTGGACAAGGCGGCATTCAACCTGAAAGAGGGCGAGGTCAGCTCCGTAGTAAAGGCCGCGAATGGTTATTATATCCTCAAGGCCGACAAGGTCGTCTCTGAAAAAGAAAAGCCCTATGACCAGGTGAAACCGTCCATTGAGAACCTCATGAAGCGTGAAAAGGTGAACAAGGCCATAGATGACCTCAAGAATGAGATCAAGAAAAAGGCCAAGGTTGAGGTCAATGAGCAGTATTTCGCCCAGTTCAAAGATACCGTGCCTCAGGAAAAACCCCAACTCAGCCCTGGCGCCGGCCCTACCGCCGGACCTGCCAAGTAATAGGCATAAAGGATAGGAGACTCTCTTGGCACTCTATACCTGGAGCGGATATACCGAGAAGGGCAAGGCATCTTCCGGTATGATCGATGCGGTATCCATCCGGGAGGCAAAGCTTAAGCTCCGCTCCCAGGGGGTGTTCGTGAGTACGATCGCGGAAGAGGCCCATGGCCTGGCGCATCCGCTCAAGGACATCTCCATCCGGGGTCTGCTGGGAAGAGTGGGGATGGAGGATCTAACCGTCACCACCCGCCAGCTCTCAACGTTGATCGGCGCCTCCATCCCGCTTGTGGATGCATTGAGCGCCCTGTATGAACAGACCGACTCACCTGCCATGAAGAAGACCATCGCCCAGGTGCGGGATTCCGTGAATGAGGGGTTGTCTTTTGCCGATGCCCTTGAACAGCACAAGCGGGTTTATCCCGAGTTGTACGTAAACATGGTGCGCTCCGGTGAGGCGAGCGGGGCCTTGGATGTGGTCCTGCTGCGTCTTGCCGAGTTTATGGAAGGCCAGCACCGACTGAGGGCGAAGATCGGGGCGGCAATGGTCTACCCTGCAGTCCTTTTGTTGATCTGCGTTGTGGTGCTTTTGTACCTGCTCACTGCAGTGGTCCCCAAGGTGGTGGGCATGTTTGAAAGCATGAAACAGACGCTGCCATTGCCCACAAGGATACTCATCGCCATAAGCTCGTTTCTCTCATGGACCTGGTGGATGATAATCATAGGCATCGTTGTTGCCGTTGTACTGGTTACCAGGTGGAGGAAGACCGATAACGGGGCCTATAAATTCGACAAGTTCAGGCTGAATTTCCCGGTATATGGCTCCATTTACAAGAAGGTGTCCGTGGCCAGGTTCGCACGGACTTTAGGCACGCTGCTTTCATCGGGCGTTCCCATCATAGAGTCGCTGCGGATCGTGAAAACAGTGGTCCAGAACAAGATTATAGAGATCTCGATCGAGAATTCCATCGCCGAGGTCATGGATGGATCGAGCCTCGCTGCCCCGCTCAAGAAGTCGGGTGTTTTTCCGCCGATTCTCGTGCACATGATCAGTGTGGGCGAAAAGAGCGGCAGCCTTGAAGAGATGCTTATGAAGGCTGCAGAGTCCTATGAAAGCGATGTGGAGACGACCGTTGCGGGGCTCACATCCGTTATCGAGCCCCTCATGATCGTGATCATGGGCACGTTGGTGGGCTTTGTCGTGCTTTCCATCCTCCTGCCCATGCTGGAAATGAGCACTATCGTACGATAGAACCTTAGAACAACAGAGGTGTAGACTTATGAAGAGAAATAAAAAAGGATTCACATTAATCGAGCTTCTCGTGGTCATCGTCATCTTGAGTATCCTGGCCACATTTGTAGGCATCAAGATCATGGGCAAGCCCGAAGAAGCCAGGCGCACCCAGGCTAAGATTCAGATCCAGGCCCTGGAGAACGCACTGAACATGTACAAGCTCGACAACGGTGAATACCCCACAACCGACCAGGGGCTCAAGGCCCTGGTAGAGAAGCCCGCCACAGGGAACATACCCAGGAACTGGAGGGAAGGCGGATACCTGGAAAAGAACAAGGCACCGAAAGACCCCTGGGGTAACGATTATGTCTACATGTTTCCCGGCATGAAAAACACCACCGGCTTCGATATCTTCTCATATGGTCCGAGCGGCCAGGCGGGGGGGCAGGGTGATAGTGCGGCCATCGGGAACTGGGAAGACGAGGGTCAAGGGGCGCAGTCTGAAAAGAAGTAGGCACGGATTCACCCTCATCGAGCTGGTGATCGTACTGGCGATCATCGGCATCACGCTGGGTTATATCGGCCCTCGCATCTTCAACGGTCTGTCCAGCTCAAACATGGACCGGGCCGTCAGAGACATCACCACCATGATCCAGGTAGCCCGTTCATCGGCCGTGACCCAGCACAAGATCTATTTTATCCGGTTTGATATCGATAATAATAAGGTTGCAATGTATCCCATGCCCGAGACCTCCGGTAAGGAGCCGCAGATGCTCAAGGAAAGGAAAATGCCCGACGGTGTCATATTGAAGAGCATAAAGTCCGCCTACCAGCCGCAAAAGGATCAGGGCGAAATGGACCTGCATATCACCACGGAAGGTGTGGTCGAGCAGGGGGTCATCTATCTTGACGGACCCTTGGGAAAAACGTACTCCCTTGTGGTGAGGCCGTTTTCCGGGACGCTCAAGTTCTATGACCACTATGTGGAGGTGACCTTTGGATAAGGGATTCACCCTCGTGGAGGTCCTCGTCGCACTCGTGATCTTAAGCATCACCTTTTTGTGGCTTCTCAATGCGGAGAGCCAGGGAATCAACATGGCGATAAGGTCACGCTTCCTCACCACATCCAGCCTGCTTGCCCAAAGGCATATCGCAGATGTTACTTCCGGAATACGCACCGTCTCCACCGGGCAGAGCCAGGGGGATTTTGGTGATGATTTTAAGGGCTATACCTATGTGGAAAATATTGAGACGACCCCATTAGCCGGATATCTAAAATATAGCCTGACCGTGAAATGGGGCGGGGAGGGGAGTCCCCTTGAGACGAAGTTCATATCTTTCCTCCAGGAAAAATAGCGGCTTCACCCTCCTGGAGCTGATGC
>JBEKLI010000287.1:0-6172 GCA_050010275.1 Desulfomonilia bacterium
AAGACTAAAATTCATATGCCGATAATCACCTTTCTTCCCATAGGAAAAACCATAGACGTCCCTTCCAGCACCTTGCTCATGGATGCCGCGGGCCGGGCAGGGATCATGATCGACCTGCCCTGCGGAGGAAAAGGGACCTGCGGGAAATGCCTGGTCCAGATAACCCGCGGCTCTGTTGCATGCAAATCAGACATACAGCTGACCGACGAAGAAAGGGCTTCCGGGTTTGTAGTAGCCTGCCAGTCCACCATCATTGAAGACGTTGTTGTCAACATCCCTGAACAGCCGGCCTGCATGGTCTTCGATGACAGCATCAACCCTGTCTGTGAAGGCGTGCCTGCACTGTCACACCTCTCCCCTGTCTCACAGCAGGTATGCCTGCGTGTCCCCAAGGCGGAAAAAGAAGACGGCCTGTCGGATCTCGACAGGGTCGGCCGCAGTCTTAAATCCGTGATCCAGGAAAAAGAGATATTCTACCCTTTATCCGTTATCCAAAAAACGGCAGATGCCCTTCGTGCGGAAGACGGCATGGTGACTGTCACCCTTGCTGCTGACAGCGGCATGGTCCATATCATCGATATAACGGGCACTCGGGCCGAGCGCAGAAACCTGGGGATTGCAATCGATCTGGGGACAACCACCATTTCCGTACAGCTGATCGATCTGGGCAGCGGAAAGGTAATATCAACCAGGAACGGATATAATGACCAGATCCATTGCGGGCTCGATGTCATAAGCAGGATCAATTATGCATCCACCCGTGAGAGGCTGGAGGACTTGCGGTTGAGGGCCGTACGGTCAATGAACCGTCTCGTCCAAGAGGCGCTTGAGGATTCCTCTACTCTGAAAGAAGATATAACCTGCTGCCGCATATCGGGTAATACGATCATGACGCATTTCTTTCTCGGGCTCAAGCCGGAATATTTGCGGCTGGAGCCCTACACGCCGACCGTGCTGCAGATTCCCCACTATAAGGCCTCTGAACTGGGCCTCGATATCCTTCCCGACGCCTTCATTACCCTGTCTCCCTGTGTTGGCAGCTACGTGGGGGGAGATATTACCGCAGGTATTCTCGCCACAGATCTTGCAAGAAACAAGGCCGAGATCTGCCTCTTCATCGATATCGGCACGAATGGTGAGATCGTTGTCGGCAATTCCGATTTTCTCATGACGTGTGCCTGTTCGGCAGGACCTGCCTTTGAAGGCGGAGGTATTGATTGCGGCATGCGCGCTACTACGGGCGCCATTGACTCTGTCACGATTGAGAGGGATACGGGCAGCGCTCGTTATACGACTATCGGCAATGGTATGCCTTCAGGCATCTGCGGGTCCGGACTGATAGACCTTGTTGCCGGGCTTTTTCTCTCCGGTTGGATCGATTCGTCAGGCAAACTCGACAGGAGCAGGACAAGCACCCTGATTCACCTCAATGGCCGTCGTGCCTCCTATACTGTTGCCGAAGCCGCAGATACGAACAGCGGCAAACCGATCATCCTGTCTGAAAATGATATAGAAAACCTCATGCGCGCCAAGGCGGCCATATATTCAGCTGCGGCTTTGATGCTCAGGCAGATCGGGATATCCTTTCATGACATTTCTACGTTTTATATAGCAGGTGCATTCGGCCGGTTCCTCAACCTCAATAACGCCATGGTCATCGGCCTGCTCCCGGATATACCTGTTGAGAAGTTCCTTTACATCGGGAATGCCTCTCTCCTGGGGTCCGGCCTATGTCTCCTGTCAAAGGAGTATAGAGACGCACAAACGGCATTAGCAAAGCGCATGACCTATATCGATCTGAGCACGACGGCAGGTTATATGGATCAGTATACGGCTGCACTTTTCCTGCCGCATACCGAGCTTCACCTTTTTCCGAACATCGCAAAAAGACTGAGATTAAGAATCTCCTGATGCGGGTTAAGCACACACCGAACCCTTCAATTACCCTTTTTCCACTCTCAGCCTTTTTTACACCACAATAATTTGGTTGCTTCTCTTTGACTGACCCTTTAAGGGTGAAACCAGGAGGGAGAGCCATGGTTACAGCAATCATCCTATTGAATGTTGCACGCGAACGTATCAATGAAACAGCGCAAGATCTTTCAGACATCAAGGGCATGTCAGAGGTCTTCTCAGTCAGCGGCAGGTATGATCTGGTGGCGATAGCAAGGGTGGGCAGCAATGATGAACTTGCAGAGCTCGTCACCAATAAGATGCTCAAGATAAAAGGGATCACCGGGTCTGAAACCATGCTCGCATTCCGCACCTATTCCCGGCATGATCTTGAAGGCATGTTCTCCATAGGATTCGAAGAGTAATGTGAGTTTTTCTCGCGCGCAAGGGAAGCCCGACTATGAATGTGCACAGGCAATGTCTGCCGGACATCCGTTTCACCTTTGTCCGGTCCATCTGCCTGACATAAAAGAGAGGGGCAACCATTATATATGGTGTTGCCCCTTATTATTTCTTATCAGGTATATGACTGAGAGGATCTCGAGCTGCAAGAATTCTGTCAGATAACATCAGAATCTGTACTCACCTCTGTCTATCTTATTCTTCACTTCTGCTGTCAAAGGCACATATTTTTTCAGCTGGTCCTTTTTAAATTTCATGGTCGGGGTCTGATCGAGTTCCTTCTTGATCCTGATGAACTTCGGAACAGCGAAATCCGCGAGCTCTCTCTTCAGGTGGTCTGCCAAAGACGTAAAATCAAAATCCTCGAGCCTGGTGTCCAAGGGCACGATGGCCGCCATCCCGGCACTTCCATCGGTATTCGGTATCTTGATGCCGTACACGGATGATATGTATATTTGCGGATATGTATCGAGCACTGCCTCCACTTCCGTGGTCGAGACATTTTCACCGTGCCAGCGGAAGGTATCACCCAACCGATCCACAAACTGCCGGTGCCCGAAACCGATATTCCTCATGAGGTCGCCGGTATTGAACCAGGCATCGCCTTTTTTGAACACGTCGCGGAAAATCTTCTTTTCCGTATCCTCTTTCCTGGTGTATCCCATCACTGGGTCTGATTCTGAAATCTCGAACAAGACTAGGCCGATCTCGCCGAAATCAGCCTTCTCCATAAAACCGCCCTCATTCCGGACCGGTTCGTTGTTCTGTATGTCATACTTCACCACGGCATTGGTTTTTACGCTGCGGCCTATGGTGCAGTCGAAGTTGTACTGGTTCACAAAACCGCTCGGCAGCTCCGCAGCGCCGTAGAATTCGTTGACTGCAGGTATATCAAAGCGCTTCTTGAACGCCTTCCAGATTTCCGGGCGGAGACCGTTACCGAACATCCCTTCAACGGGGTTTGCGGCATCATCGGGTCTTTCCGGCTGGTTCATCAGATAACGGCACAGTTCTCCAACATAGCAGAATTTTGTAGCCCTGAATTTGCGGGTATCATTCCAGAAATGGCTTGAGCTGAATTTTCTGCGGATGGCAATGGCTCCTCCGCTGAGTGCTGCTGGGGGCCAGGCCGACACGAGAAAGGTATTATGAAAGAAGGGTAGCGGGACATAGATGGTATCATTCTTCTGTAAATCCAGGATCATCTTGAAGGCGTTCGCATTCTCCACCATGGTCTTGTGCGTCGTATAGGCCGCCTTGGGCATGCCGCCCGTGGTGCCGGAAGTGAACACGAGATGGCAGGGATCGTAGATGCTTATCGTGCCTGTTGTGGGGGGGTTCTGCGCGGAGATGTCCTTTATGGCCTCCTTTAGGTTGATGAACCCATCCGGTATGGGTGCATGGCCGGTATCTTCCAGATAATAGATCTGTTGCCCGTCCGGTCTCTTTACTTCGGGTTGTGCCTCATTGAACAGATCAATACACTCTTCACCTACGATAACCGCCTTGCCCGGAATCAGATTTAAGGCATAGGCAAGGGTTCTGCCCCGCCATCCCGTATTCATCATTGAAGATACCGCACCGACCTTTGCAGCAGCGACATGCAGTTCCAGCGACTCCACCCTGTTGGCCAGCAGGAGGCAAATGATATCTCCCTTCTGAAACCCTTTTTCTAAAAAGTAGTTCGCATAACGGTTTACCGCCTCATTGAATTCCTTATATTTGATGTGCGGGAGAGCCACCTGCATGGAGGTAACCGGCGCATCGGAAACGTCCCATTTGACTGCTATCCTGCCGGGATATTTAGCAGCAGCTCTTTCGTGCATGGTTCCCCAGTTTATTCCGCCTTCCGTTTTGGCCTTGTGCAACACTTCAAGAAATCTCTTGTAGAAAATGTGCGGGGGATAGGGGTCCATGGTATTGATGTATTCCATCTGACACTTGAATTCTTCCTCGGGGATGACATACCCCTTTTTCTGATCGCTATTTTTCGCCATCCGGCATCCTCCCTATCATGGTTGAATGAGGTAATATAGTCCCTCTCAAGGATTGAACGATTATCTGTTTCTCCCCAATTTATCGTGGCTCGAAATCCAGTCGCTGGTGCCATCCTTATTCACCCTCATTGCGCTCATCAATGAAAGCTCTCCCGCAAGGACGGCGGCGGCGACAATCTCGGCGAACTTCTTTACTTTTCCGGTTCCGTAGCAATCCATCAACTCGAGGCATTCTCTTTGGGTCGCAAGCCCTGTTCCACCTCCGTGGGTGGCCACAATCAATGCGGGGATCACCACTGAGAAGTAGTAGTCGCCTTCCTTTGTCCTCTCGCTGTAGGTTATTGCCGCCGAGCCCTCTGCGACGTTTGCCGCGTCCTGTCCTGTTGCAATGAAAAGGGCGGTGATCCCATTGGCAGAATGACTGCCGTTGTTTACAGCACCTGAGAAATAGGACCCGAGGTTTCCGATATTGTGATAGAACTGCAATCTTGCCGGGGACTGGTTCATCTGCTCCCTGACGATCTTTTCGGGGATTGTGATTTCGGCGGTAACACGTTTGCCTCTGGTCCTCAGTACATTGATAGTCGAATGCTTTTTGTCTGTAGAGAAATTGCCGTCTATCATGTACCTCTTAACCAGCGGATGGGTTTTCCTGATCCACTCGCAAGCAGTGAAGGTTGCTTTTCCCGTCATGTTCTGACCTGCAGCGTCGCCGGTCGTATAATCAAACCGGGTGTACACGAACCTGCCGGCATGGTACTGCTCAATGGTGATAAGCTTTCCGGTCCTTGTGGTGCTTTCAGCCTGTTTTTTAATTTCCTCAAATTGTTCCTTCAGCCAGATCCCGAAATCGCGGGCCTGGCGGGCATTGTCAAAGATGAAGACAGGGGCGCGCTGCATTGCTTCTTCCTGGATCGTTGTGGTCACACCCCCGCATTGTCTTATTATTTTCATCCCCCTGTTATAGCTTGCGACAAGGGTCCCTTCACTCGTTGCCAGAGGGACATAGAATTCACCCTGGGCGTATTCTCCGTTCACGAGCAGCGGACCGGTGATCCCTATGGGAACCTGGGCTACCACGATAAAATGTTCGATATTTCCGGGCAGTATGGTAGGATCAAAGGAATACTTATTCACATGGTTCAGTTCTATGCCGGTCTTTTCCCGGAGAAATTGCCGGCGTTCTTCAATGATATCCTTTGAATAGTCGTTTGCCTGTGATCTTGGTATCTGTGATTTTGGTGTCGTATTATCCATCCAACCCTCCTATGTGAGCATTTACTCTATTTCAGCCAAAACCCTTTTGACGGCTGTCATTTACTGTCGAAGAATCCCATGCAGGCTTCATCCTGGGCTACGGTTGAAGCAGGCGGCGCACCTGGCCCACCGCAGCCTCGAATATCGATGGATCCGTTGCCCGTATCATCTGCAGACTGCCCTGCATGACTGCAAGTACCACGATTGCCTGATCACGAGGAGTTCCCGGAAACGCGAATGTTCCTCTTTCCCGCCCATCGTGAAGAAACTTCTCCATCCAGGTAAGGAGATCCGACACCAGCCCCCGCGCCTCTTCCTGCATCGGCTGAGGCAGGGTCGCGAAATCCGTTTCCAGGGCACCGCTCAGGCAGACCGATTTTCTCTTGGCAAGGTAGTGGTGGTAGATCTGGAAAAAGCCGTCGAGCTTTTCCCAGTCACTCATGGCTGCCGTTTCCTTCCCGTCGCACCACCTTTTAAAACGGCCCCTGGCCCGCTGAATGACGGCAAGACCAAGGTCGCACTTGCTGGGGAAATGGTAATGAATGGCGGCATTTTTAATTCCC
>JBEKLI010000288.1:0-3647 GCA_050010275.1 Desulfomonilia bacterium
CACAAAATTTCCGTTGGAACTATGACGAATCTATGACAAATGGCCTGCGTATGCGTAGTTCACTTTGTCTCGTGAATTGGTGCCGATTGGTCTAATCTTAGTAGATCTAAATCAGGCAGGTCATGAGCGGCTTTACAAAGTCCGTTTACAGGTTGCTTAGATACATACAGATCGCGCCGCACGCTCCCACATTCAGCGATTCTGCTTTTTCCTGTACCATGGGAATTCTCACGATGTGATCCGATGCCGCAAGCAAGGCCCTGGATAGTCCGGATGCCTCGTTCCCCAGGGCGAGTAAAAGTTTGTCCGCGTGTTGAAGAACCGAGGTATCCTCGCTGCCTTCGATATCTGTAGATACCAGCATGTATCCGCTGCGTTTCAGCGATTCAACAAGGTCCATATAACGGGAAGTTCTTCTGATCCAAAGAGACAGCACCGTACCCGCGCTCGATTGCACACACTTCGGAGACAGGTGGTCTGCGCACTTTTCCGTCAGTATTACGCCGGAAAAACCAAAGGCTACAGCGGACCGTATCAACGTGCCTACATTCCCGGGGTCCTGGAGCCCGTCGAGGATGACCACGCTGCCCTGTTCCATGATCTCTTCCATACCTGCCCAGGGGACATCGAAGAATGCCAGGATACCCTGGGGTGTCTCAGTCTCACAGATGCCGGTAAAGAGCTTGTCGGGCATAACCACATCGGGAGATAAAGAAAGGCTGTGATCTTCGAGAAAACCTTGGGTGACGGCCATCATCCTCGGCGTGATACCCCGAGCGAGGGCATCGGCCACAAGACGCTTCCCCTCCAGCAGCATAACCCCCTTGTCCTTCTTGAGGGCAGTCAACTCCTTGTAGAGGGGATTATGTCTGCTTGTGAGCGTCTTCATGCATTGCGGTAATCAGGTGCCTTACTTCTTTATCCACGTTGAGAGAAAGTCAATCGGTATGGGTAAGATCGTACTCGTTGAACCCTGTTCCGATGACATCTCGCGTACGGTCTGGAGATAGCGCAATTGCAGGGCAATAGGCTCCTGAGCCATAAGGGCTGCCGCATCCAAGAGCCTCTGGGCTGCCTGGAATTCGCCCTCTGCATTGATGACCTTGGCCCTTCTCTCCCTCTCGGCCTCTGCCTGTCGTGCGATGGACCGCTGCATCTCCTCGGGCAGGTCGATGTTCTTGAGTTCAACTGCGGAGACCTTGATGCCCCAGGGTTCGGTATGCCGGTCAAGGATGGTCTGGATCTGGGCGCTTACATCTTCCCTCTTGGAGAGGAGCTCATCGAGCTCGGCCTGGCCGCACACGGACCGCAGCGTGGTCTGGCTGAGCTGGCTCGTGGCGTAGAGGTAGTTCTCCACATCGATGACCGCCTTCAACGGGTTGATCACCCGGAAGTAGATGACGGCGCTCACCTTGACCGTGACATTATCCCTGGTGATGACGTCCTGCGGGGGGACATCCTGGACGATAGTCCTCAGACCGATGCGGATGTACCGGTCAACGAGCGGTATGATAATGATGAGCCCCGGCCCTTTGGGCTGCCCGAGCACACGGCCCAGCCTGAATACCACGGCCCGCTCGTATTCATTGAGGACCTTGATGGCGGAAAAGAGGAAGAAAACGACAAGAACGACGATGGTGATGACGGCATACCCTGCTACCATAGAACACCTCCTAAAGGGGTTCTGTCACGTTTAACCTGACTTACTCATCTTAAACGACTTGTCAAGAGAGCGATCATCAAGCAAAGTAAGTTTCTTGAGGCTCTGCTGCTTGAACCTTGCCAGGAGCGAGCCATGCAGCGCGGGACCATTGACGGGTTCGAGCCTTAAGGGATTGACGAACTTGGTCCTTAACTGGACCCTGAAATCGAGATGCGGACCCGTCGCAATGCCTGTCATCCCGACATACCCGATCACATCTCCCTGTGAGATGTGCTTACCGGTAGTAATCCCTTTGGCGAACCGGCACAGGTGCCCGTAATGAGTGATGTATCCTCCCGGATGGCAAATGGTTATGGCCTTGCCGAAGCCCCCCGACCAGCCGCAGGCACTTATCCTACCTTCACCAAGGGCCACTACCGGGGTACCCATTGGTGCGGCGTAATCCACGCCCAAGTGGGGTTTCTGCACATGGAAGACAGGGTGGATCCGGTGATAGGAGAAAAACGACGAGATGCGGCGGTAATTGAGCGGCGCCTTTAAGAAAAGCTTGCGGATGGGTTTGCCGTGTTCGTCATAATACCCATGCATGCCTTTGCCGTTGTCATAGTAGACGGCCAGGTGTTCTTCGCCATGCACGACAAAACGCGCCGCAAGGATGCGTCCGTATCCCTTGAACCTGTCCTGTACATAATACTTCTCGTAGAGGACCGTAAAGGTGTCGCCGTCCCTGATCTCGGTAAAGAAGTTGATGTCCCACCCGAATATGTCCGAGAGGCTCATGACGATCTCCGGGCTCAGGCCCGATTTTACGGCCGATTCATACAGAGAATTCGTGATGGTCCCCTGGGCCCGTTCATTTACTACCTCCATGGTCCTTGTATGGGTCTTGGCCTGAAAGATCCCGTCCTTGGGGACCACCTCGAGATATGTCACGAGATCGATATCATAGGTGAGCCTTTCCAGAGATTTTGGGGACGCTCCGGTGACCCATATCTTTAACGGATGTCCGGGGGTAATGTCCGCAAGGTTGTATTCACGCCTGGTTGAGGTGAAGAGATTGTGGATCTGAGCAAAGCCGATGCCGCAGGCCTTGAGCAGGCTGAAGATATTGTCCCCTCGCCGCACATGAAGTTCCACCTGCCTCAAGGTGTCCGCCCTCGGGGCGGATTTTACGATCCGGTCTATCTGCTGGGTCCTGACCTCGATAGTATCGCCGTAAATGCTCACAATAAGCCTGCTGAGGTCGGCAATCTCATACTCAAGGCCCGAGAGTGCCTGGTTATCCTTGTTGAAGATGAGGGTGAGCTCATTGCCTACCCTAATCCCCGACAGGTCGAATACGCCTTTTGCGTGATCCATGATATCAAGGACCTGATGCTGGGATATCCCGTTTTCCTGAAGTATGCCGGCAAACGTATCACCGCGGGCCACGGTGAGCACCACCTTGTTCACTGCATCAGGGGTTAAGCGTTGAGGCTGTTTGACCTGGACTGCCTGAACTTTTGCAGATGTGTTGTGATCAGGGAGCCCACTATTTCCCGGAGCTGTGCGAGGTTGTTCGACCTGGACTCCGGCAAAGGCGGCCTTATGAACCGGAGCCTGGAGGGACCTGGGGGGAGCCGGACCGAGGAATACCCACAGCATACCGATTACCACGGCAACCATGAGGGCGATAAATCCGAATCTCCTCGGGTTCCTCCCCTTGTTACCCCGGTATATGAACCCTCCCTTGGATATCAAACCCATGATTAGTGCCCTTTATAAAAGGATTTTCTTGCCATATCAAGCCATTTTGTCTTTTATAGTATGCGTGCATATATTCGTTGCCGATATCCATCTCAGGCCGGATTCCAAAGAAGAGGCCGCCAGATTCATCTCCTGGCTCTTAAAGGCCGTTCACGATGCAGATGGAATCTACATCCTGGGCGATCTCTTTGACTACTGGTATACAGGCCTGGAAGAACGGTTCCCCGAAGTGATCGAA
>JBEKLI010000289.1:0-3641 GCA_050010275.1 Desulfomonilia bacterium
GAATTGATCAATTCCTTTTTTGTAACTCTTATAAGGCAAAGATGATGAGGTTCAGCAGGAAAACATACCGGCCTCATAGATGGTTATGCGCTTACCTGAAACCAGCTGCGCCACAACCCGTTTCTTCTCTGTATTTACCAGGTCCCAATGCAGGGCGGAATCATTGAACCCGAGATCTTTCTTCTTATCAGGGGTAAGCTCTGCAGCATCGCCATCGTAGGTATCGGAATATGATGCCCCGAGTGCGACATGGCAGTTCCCGCTTTTTCCCCCATAATTTTCATCATAGAGGGTATTCGCCATGAAGATGCTTATCTTGGAAAACCTCTTGTCCGTGAGAGAGAACTCGCCCAGCTTGTCAGCTCCGTTGTCCATGGCGATTTGTTTTATCAGGAACTCCTCACCCTGTTCTGCGGATGCCTTCACTACGGATCCGGTTTTGAAATGAAGCCTGACCCCCTTCACATAGTTCCCGCTGCGATACGTTGGTTGGTCAGCATAGAAAGAGCCTTCAGTACCACGCCAATCAGGTGAAAGGAACAGCTCAAAGCTCGGGATATTATGCCCCGATATACCCACCCATTTTCTGTTATGCCCGGGAGTTACCTTCAGATCCACATGCTCGGACTCGATATGGTAGCTCATAACCTTCATACTATTCAGCCACTTCTTGATTGCTTGGGCATCATTGTAGATGGTCTTCCACCAAGCCACCGGGTCTGTCTTTTTCAGGGAACAGGCCTGTAAAATCTGGTCGGAATACTCCTCCAGGGTCAACCCGGCATGTCGGGCAAGCTCGGTAGTGGGATAAAGACACAAGGTCCATCCGAATTTTCCTTCAGCTTCACGCCTGTCAAGGATGTCGTTCAAATACTTATGCGCTACTGCCTTCTTGCCGATCTTCTCGGGTCTTACATCGCTTAAGTGGGTTATAGAATCCGGCCCCCGCAGCGAGATACTGCCATTGATGGCCTTGAAAAGCCCTTCATCCCCCGGTGTGTTAAAGATGAGCTGTTTCGTGTTTGATATGGTATAAAAATCGTGCTCCATCTTTGGAGTAAGGGCTACTCGCTGCACAGGATTCAAACCCATGTCGAGCAATTGGGAATAGACAACCTCGGCCAGGGGCAGCGCTGCCAAATCGTAGTGGACAAGTACGATATCGCCCTTCTTATACTTTTCAGCTCTTGCGGTCTTCAATCCCCAGATAAGGACTTGTGCATATCTCTGAAGGTGCATTCCATTAAGCATCATGATCTCCTGTTGAGGGACTTCTAAGCCTTGTAACAAAAAATTACCATAATGCACAAGGATTCATTCAGGGTAACATGAGATTGGTGGATTCCAGTTTTTCACACACATCATCCACAACCTGTCCTGTAGTGCTTGTGCCCCCCATATCCGGCGTCCGCACCTTTCTCTCTGCGAGCACGCCTTCAAGGGCGTTCATGAGCAAGCCCGACATGTCGTTCAGCTCAAGGTGTTCCAGCATCAGCACCATGGACCAAATCATACCCACGGGGTTGGCTATGCCTTTGCCCGCAATGTCCGGGGCAGAGCCGTGTATAGGCTCGAACATGCTGGGAAAACGCTTCTCCGGATTGATATTTGAAGAGGGCGAAATCCCGATGCTGCCGAGCATGGCAGAGCCGAGGTCGGTCAAGATGTCGCCAAAGAGATTGCTCGCCACCACCACGTCCAGCGCATTCGGTTTCATGATCATGAGCCCGGCAAGGGCATCCACGTGCATGCCCCGTGACTCGATGTCGGGGTATAATGCCTGTACCTCCTCAAAAATTCTATCCCAAAAGACCATGGAGTAATTCAGTGCATTGGACTTGGTGGCACTGATCAGCCTCTTGCGGTCATGCAACCGGGCATACTCGAAGGCATACCGGATGACCCTGGTGACGCCCTTCCGGGTAAAATGTGACTCCTGAACAGCAGTCTCCTCGGGTGTGCCCATATTCATGAAAGAGCCCTTGCCGCAATACTCACCCTCGGAGTTTTCCCGGACAACCACGAAATCAATCTCACTGACCGGTGCCGCCTTCAGCGGAGAGTCCAGCCCATCGAGGAGCCTGATGGGCCTGAAATTTATATACTGGTCGAACCCCTGCCGGATGGGGAGCAGCAGTCCCTGGAGCGATACGTGGTCAGGAACACCCGGGAAGCCGACTGCACCCAGGAGGATAGCATCGCAATCTGCGAGAATCTTCAGGCCGTCCGGCGGCATCATGGCACCATGTTTCAGGTAATATCCGCATCCCCAGCCAAGCTCCCGGGTCAGGAAAGAAAGGCCGCCATGGATCTTTTCGAGCCTCTTGAAGATCCTCATACATTCCTTTGTTACTTCAATGCCGATCCCATCACCGGGTATGAGTGTGAGTGCGACCTTTCTCATGGGATACCTTCCTAAAGGATATAAAATTGTCCGCACAGTATAGTACTGCAATCCGGACAACACGGCTTCTTAAAAAACAGGATACCGGGGATGATCCCGGAACGCAACAAGGTCCTTCAGGTTCATGCCCGCCGATGTGTCCGAATCATTGTTCATGATTCAACATTGACAATCTCGTTTCTGCACGATACATATCCTTTGCCGAATTGGGGATGGAGTCCCCCTTTTAACCGCCAGGCAGGCTGATGACTCCTGTCAGAGCAATCTGAAGGAGCGTATATGGAGCTTGCATCTAAAAGCTTACCCATCTCAGACACCAAGGAATTGGTTGGTAAAATTGACGAAGCAGCCTCCCGATTTCACATCGTATCCCTGAAACGCCAGATCCAGGTCTGCGAAAGCCTCCTCAAGGAAAACCCGCTTATCGATGTGGCCATCCTCGGCCAGTTCAAGGCGAGCAAGAGCTCGTTCATCAACAGCCTTGTGGGCCGGGAAATACTCCCCGTCGGGGTCATTCC
Organism: Desulfomonilia bacterium; assembly: GCA_050010275.1. Classification (GTDB taxonomy): domain Bacteria; phylum Desulfobacterota; class Desulfomonilia; order UBA1062; family UBA1062; genus MWEI01. The sequence continues at coordinate 2,923 of JBEKLI010000289.1, forward strand.
GGTCACCACGGTGATCACCCGTCTTCAATATGGTCCGCAAGTACGCTCGATGATCACCTACATCGACGGCACAAGGTCCGAGATAGGCATCGAAGAGCTGGGGAAGTTCATCTCCGAGGCGGGGAACCCGTCCAATTCCAGGAACGTCGATGTCGTGGACATAGAGCTGCCTGCACTTGAAGCATATCCCGGCCTCCGCATGGTGGATACCCCGGGGTTGGGAAGCGTGTTCACATATCACAAGGAGGTTTCCGAGAACTGGCTCCCCGAGGTCGGGGCCGCCGTCCTCGCCATCAGTGCCGACCGCCCGCTCTCCGAGCACGATCTCAATCTCATCGCAGACCTCTCCCATCATACTCCCATGATCGTCATCCTCCTCACCAAGGCCGACCTCCTGTCCCTGGATCAGCAGAATGAGGTGGTGCAATTCTTCCAGCAGACATTAAAGCGGAAGTTGAACCGGGAGTATCCCATATTTCTCTATTCGACCCGCGTCGGCATGGATTTTTTCAAGCTCCGTATCGAGGCGGAGCTTTTGTCCGGCCTGTCCAAGAACCGGGATCAGGAGTTTAATCGAATACTCAACTACAAGACCCAGTCACTGCTTACAAGTTGTCTTTCCTATCTCAATATCGCCATGAAGACTTCTGTCGAGGCCGATCAGGACCGTGAGGCGCTCCGGGGGAAGATCCTGAATGAAAAGGTCGGTTATGATCAGA
>JBEKLI010000290.1:0-3639 GCA_050010275.1 Desulfomonilia bacterium
TGATTTGCTCGAGTGCCGCCACCAGTCCTTTATTCCGGGCAGTGGCACCCTGGAAAACGATCTTTTCTTTATTGTAGGAGCGATTGCCTACAACCTTGCCTACATAGTTCTTGAACACAGCCAACAGCACTCCGGCCATGATCTGTTCTCTGGGGTATCCCGAGGAAAGCTGTTTGGTTATCTCCTGGTTCATAAACACGGTACAGCGGTCGGAATTGGGCAGGGGGGTCACCCCCATCACTTTAGCGCCGATCTCGTCGAGGTTCATGTCCAGGGTCCTGGCCTGTTCCTCCACAAAGGAGCCTGTACCGGCGGCGCACACATAGTTCATGTTCACATCTACGATTCGGCCGTTCTCAATGCGGATGAACTTTGCGTCCTGGCCGCCGATCTCGAAGATGGTTTTGACGTTATCATCGAGCATAAGAGCACCCTTGGCATGAGCGGTGATCTCATTTACGATGAGATCCGCAGCGATAATGATTCCTACAAGCTTTCTCCCCGAGCCTGTGGTCGCACACCCTAGAATGGTTAATGTACAGGGCAGGTCTTTCTGAATAGAGAGTATCCCTTCAAAGATCCTTCTTGTTGCCTCGATAGGGTTGCCTGAGGTCTTGGTATAGATATCAAGCCTTATCATGCCCTGATCATCAATGAGCGCCGCCTTTGTAGAGGTAGACCCGATATCCACCCCGATGAAGGCGTTCAAATGTTCGTGTGCATGCAGGTCATGCCAGATCTCATTGCCGTAGTTATCCGTATGGCGGCTCATCTCCCTAGTCGGGAAGGTGCTCTTTTTGAGCTTCAGGGGCTGCAGACCGATGGAGCGGACATTACTTGGTGTGTGATCCTTAAGAACTTCCATGAAACCCCTTGAGGTCTGTCCATCGAGCCGTGCAGCCAGGCATAGACCGCGTGCCCTGGTAAATGCAGGGGTGTTTGCGATCGTGACATTTGTGAAGACCTGTTTCAAGAAATGAAGGATATGAGGGTTCTCAAGCAGGCCGCCGGTGGCAAGGATGCCGCTTCCGTCAGGAAGATTACCCCCGAACACGCTCTTGAGGCTGCTCAGAACCAGACCCTTACATAGCCCGTTATAAATAGAGTATGCAGTGTGCCCATCCTGCTGGAGATGGATAAGGTCGGTCTTGGCAAAGACCGCACACCTTGTGGCCACCATCGGAGCATCCTCGTCGATAGCAATGTGAGGCAGGTCGGAGAAATCGAGCCCCAGCCTAAGCATCTGTTCGTCCAGGAATGAGCCTGTTCCTGCGGCGCAAGCAGGGTTTGTCTGATAGAAAAGGATGTGCCCGTCATCATCAAAGTGCACAAGTTCGATCTTCTCTGCACCGAAGATGAGCAGTTGCCTGTGGGCATAGATCTTTCTCAGGTAATCAATCTCAGCCAGCAGTCCTTCATGGTGCCATCCTGCAATATCCTGCGCGTCCAGGTTGCCGGAGAAACTTAAAGATATGGGTTCAGGAAGCAGGCGGCCAACTTCACGGAATACAACACTCCGGGGTGACCCGCGGTGGTGGATGTTCCGGGCGGTAATGAGCGAACCGGATATATCCTCATGCCAAAGCTTGATGTACGAACTCCCCGCATCTATACCCAAATAGCTCACGTCCACCTCCGTATTTCTAAGGAGTAGCAATTTTATTTCAACACCCAGGGTAATAACACATATGCCCCTTGCGATCAATGTTCCGGAAGGACATCCTGTTGAAGATGTATGTAGGGTAAGAGGTAAATCCGAATATCAAGTGTTCTTGGTGTATCCAGCCGCAGGTTTGATGAAGGCTGTTACTGATTGCGGGTAGGCCTCCGACAATGGAAGCTCCGAAGGGTGTATCCCCTGGTTGACAACGACCGACGCCTCCTGGTCAAAGGGGTTGGTACGCATGGCCAGTGAGAAGAGGTAGGGGAAGTTGTCTTTGAGATGCTTCATATAGGATATCCATTCCCTGACCAGCATCTGGTAGGATCTGTTGATATCTGCAGCTATGTGGTCACAGTCTTCACAAGGGAGTTCGGTAATAGTCTTTCTCAGCTTGAGCTCTTCGGCGAGATGGAAGACCGATCGCAAGAGCTCGGTGAAGCGTTCGTGCTCCATGAGGTTTGGATTTTCCATCATGGTGAGGAGAAAGTCCCTCTTCTCCCTAAGATATTGCTTGAGTTTTTCAAGATCAAGCTTTTCCGGTTCCACTTTATAGTCATAATTACCAAGGCGATTCATGGCTTTTAGAAATTCTCTGTCGGTCCACTGCGCCGAGATGAGCAGTTCATTTTTGATGGTTCCGAGGTTGGGGTCGAGATCTGAGTAGTAGGAAAGGAGATCGGTCCCGAGCTCACTGAAGAAGACCCCGATTATCGTGTTGAGCTTTTCGATCCTGTTCTGTTTTTCCCTCATTTCAAGGAATTGCTGGAGGATCAGGGTAACGAGCAGGACTTGGATGAACAAGAAGGCGATGTCCATGACCATATAGAAAAAGATGTCCCGAGCATCCTTGAAGATGTAATAGTGCAGGATATATGTGAGTACGGACAGTATAATCAGGAACAGTCCGAAAAAGATTTTCTTTGATGCCTGGCTCATTGGGAATCTCCAATTTTTACTATTACTTTTCTGAGTATATTCTGTATTCTATAACCCGATTTGTCAAATAAGCAATAATCAGACTGCGTGTCGCTCATATGATTCATATGATATTTAGATCCAATATGGCCTCAACGGATTCGAGGGGGGTAAAGACCCTACAGATTAGCTGCACTGTACTGGCAGGTCAAGGAAATCGGTGAAAGAAATAGTATTTTCATGATATCTTCAGGATATACATCATTTGGCAGAATAGTGCATAAACATCACGTATGATTCATAGTATAGAGTAATATCAGGCCTTGAACTTACATATAATCCTTGCTACGTGATTGGCACTCATATATAGTGAGTGCTAACAATCAGAACTTGGAGGAAAGGAATGAAGATTAAGCCATTGCACGACAGGGTTCTCGTCAAGAGGATCGAAGAGGAACAGAAAACCAAAGGGGGAATCATCATACCCGATACGGCAAAAGAAAAACCCCAAATGGGTGAGGTCATCGCCGCCGGTGGCGGAAAGAAGACCGAGGATGGAAAGGTCATCCCGCTCGATGTGAAAAAGGGTGACAAGGTGCTCTTCTCTAAGTATTCAGGGAACGAGATCAAGATCGAGGGTGAGGAGTTGCTCATCATGAGAGAGGAAGACATCCTCGGGATTATCCAGTAGGCAAGGAGGAATAAGAAATTGCTGGCAAAGAGATAATCTATAGTCAGGAAGCGCGGAACAGGGTCTTAAGCGGTGTGAATAAACTCGCGAATGCGGTTAAGGCTACTCTCGGCCCCAAAGGCCGTAATGCAATCCTTGATAAGACCTTTGGGGCACCGCTGGTCACAAAAGATGGTGTGACCGTGGCCAAGGAGATAGAGCTTAAGGATAAGTTTGAGAATATGGGCGCCCAGATGGTTAAGGAAGTGGCTTCCAAAACATCCGATGTTGCAGGCGACGGTACCACAACGGCCACCGTGTTGGCCCAGGCCATCTATACAGAGGGCCTGAAGTATTTGGCAGGCGGCATGAACGCCATGGACCTCAAGCG
>JBEKLI010000291.1:0-3631 GCA_050010275.1 Desulfomonilia bacterium
GCAGCTAAAGCCGCTCCTACCGTATAAATACTGATTTCTCTCACATGCAGAATCTAAGTCTATTGAAATCAATCTTGTTTTAATGTATTATCATATAACTATCATATGTTATTTGCCCGGGTGCGATAACCAGTGGCATTATTTTGGAGTGCTCATCTTCTCAACAGTACAGAGGTGGCGTTGTGACAGGGCATGATGTGAGATCCTCTTCAAGGAAAAGTTTCGGTGAGCTCATCGCCTCCATGGCCCGCTTCAACGGTAGCGGCATCGCGGTAACCTGCGGGGCTACAAAGATCACCTGGAAAAACCTCAATAACCGGGTGAACAGGCTCGCCAACGCCCTAAAGGGACTCGGCATACACAAAGGCGATCACGCTGCAATCCTGGTGCATGACTGTCCGGAATTCATCGAGGCTAATTATGCACTCCAGAAGCTTGGTGCCGTTCCCATACCGATTAACTTCAGGTTTGTGGCCCGGGAGATCGAATACCAGCTCACCCACTCTGACGCGGAAGTCCTCATTCTGGAGGATCTGTTCGAAAAAGAGGCGCTCAAGGCCCTTCCAAATGCAAAAAAGATCAGATACACCATCTGCATACCCCGGCATGGTAGTCCGGTACCGGAGCGAATGCTCGACTATGAAACATTGATAGCATCACATCCGGCAACCGAACCTCCTGCATGCACCAGTGATGACGATGTCTGCACTATCTGCTATACGGGTGGCACCACAGGATTGCCCAAGGGGGTGGTGCTCACCTACTCCAACTTCTGGAACCTCGCGGAGTCGCTCTTCAGCGACCTGATCGGCAGACTCGCATCCGATGAGAAGGTGAACTTCGGCAGGATAATCGCCAGCCTCGTCCATGTACCGGCACTCGAACGCCCCCTGAACAGCCTCATGGGGTCTCCGAAGGTACGCTCGTTCGTCTCCAAAAATGTCCCCGCCCTGCTCTCCAAGACCACCGGCAAGCCCTTAGGCCCGGTTCTCGGCAGGATTACGGGCGGTCTGTCCATATTCATGAACATGCCGCTCTTCCACATGGCCAATTACCAGCTCCTTATTATCGGACCCATGTCCGGGCTTATCCACTTCATCCTCCGGGAAGGCATCCATTTCGATCCCGAGGAGGTACTCGAGACCATTGTGCGGGAACAGCCCATGGTGATGCTCCTCGTGCCGACCCAGTGGAAAATGGTCCTCGATTACCCTCAGATCGACCGGTATGACCTCAGGTCGGTGCTCGTGGCCATGACGGGCGCCGGGGCCAACCCTGCACATCGCAAGAAGCAGATCCTCGAGAAATTCCCCAACTCTCTCGTGGTGGATGTGTTCGGACAGACAGAGATGACGCCTGACACGACACTTCGGATTGATGCTTCACCGGAGACCATCAAAAACAAGTCGGTAGGGAGGCCGCTGTCGGGCATCAAGATGCGTATTGTGAACGAGACGGGCCAGGATGTCCCTCAGGGCGACACCGGTGAGATCCTCTATCAGAGCGGCACTATCATGAAGGGCTATTATGGTGATTCACAGAAGACCTCCGAGGTAATCAAGGACGGGTGGTTTCACTCGGGCGACCTCGGCTACATCGATGCCGAAGGTGAGCTCATCGTTGTCGACCGCAAAGGAGAGTGCATCTCCACAGGTGCGGAGAAGGTCTTTCCCCACGAAATAGAAGAGGTACTTCAAGGACATGAACATATTGATGCAGCGTGTGTTATAGGCGTACCCGATGAGACATGGGGTAACATTGTCAGGGCGGTGGTGGTATTGAAACCCGGCAAAACAGCCACGGAAGAAGAAATCATGACCTGGTGCAAGGATAGGATGACCGGGTTCAAGCGTCCCAAGTCGGTTGTGTTTACCGACTCCTTCCCGATGAGCCCAGTGGGTAAAGTCCTGAGGAACAAGGTGAGAGAGATCTACGGCGGGCCCCTTCCTCCTGCCGTGGATGATATTATTCATCTGTCCTGATGTAAAAAAATCGGCTCATGCCTTGCATTGGTCCGATATCTTGTAAATGAAATTGTCACAAGGAGGTATCACGTGGGGGACAAAAGTTTCAGGAATTTAGCCAAGGCCATCCCTCTCCTGGCATCCATGGAGCAGACCAAAGGGCTCCTGAAGACATTCTACAAACAATGGGGGGGTCTCAACGCCCTTCGCATCCTGCTGAAGACGGGCAGCAAGACCGGGCACATCAAGACGATTAAGTCACTTGCAAATTTCAGGTTGGAAAAGATCACACCGAATTTTCTGGTCTCAATGTGGGAGGTGTTCGGAGACCGCGATGCCCTTATCTCGGAAGGCTCCAGGTTTACGTATAACCACCTTAAGGACAGGGTCTTCAGGCTCGCCAATGCCCTCCATTCACTCGGGGTCGAACCAAGGGACCGGTGCGCCGAGCTGCTCTATAACGGCAATGAGTTCTTCGAGGGCTTCTTTGCATGCTCTCTCATAGGCTGCCCCATGCCGTTTCTCAACTGGCATATGGAAGGTGTTGAACTCGTTGATGCCATAAACCGCGTAAAGCCCAAAGTCCTTATCCTCCACCATGAATTTGTAAGCGAGATCATGCCCATCAGAGACCAGCTGCCGAGCATTGAGCACTACATCGTAGTGGGCAAGGACACCCCGCAAGGCACGATGAATTATGAGGATCTCCTTTCCAGGGCATCAGGAACCATGCCGGAGACCCACTTTGCCGTGGCACTGAATCCCTACACGGGCGGCACCACCGGAATGCCTAAAAACATTAATTACTTCGACAGTATCGGCTATGCCTTCAGCGACCTGGCCGAGGCACCCAAAGTACCGCTGGCAGAATATCTCAGGTTCCTCGTCCTCCAGTTCAGCTTCATGTTCTGGTTCGGCGGTACCGAGATTACCGACCCCATCACAAAAAACATGCGCTGCCTCATCCCCGGGCCGCTGTACCATGCAGGTTCCATTGCGGGCTGGGTACCCTTCATCCTGCTCGGAGGAACCGGTGTGCCCATGAGGAAATTCGATCCTGAAGATTTCTTAAGGATTATTGAGCAGGAGCGGATCAACTGGGTATTTGTCGTGCCGGCCATGCTCGAGCGGATTCTTGCCCTGCCGGAGTCCATTAAGAAGCGCTACAACCTGAGCTCCATGCATACGATTATCTGCGCAGCCGCACCTGCCACCCCGGAGCTCAAGATGGCGACCAATGCATTCTTTAAACAGCAAGGATGCCTCAAAAACGTGTTCACCGAGTTCTACGGCTCCTCCGAGACTGCGGTGGCGACGGTCCTGCTGCCCAAGGACTACGAGGAAAAACCCAAGCGGTACGAGAGCGTGGGGAAAGTGCGCTGTGCAGAGACACAGGTCTATGACGAGGAGAGCGGCTCATGGTGTCCGCCGGGCAAGGATGGAAAGATATTGACCAGGAGTCTTACCACGGTGAGTCTCAATTATGTGGGATCGCCCGAGAAGCTGGAGAGCGCCTTCAAGCTTGTTGACGGCGAGCCCTGGTTCGACGATGGGTTAAGGGGGCACTTGGACGAGGATGGATTCCTCTACCTCACCGGCAGGGAGAAGGAGATGATCATCACCGGCGGGGTGAACATCTTTCCCAACGAGATCGAGGCGGCCATCAA
>JBEKLI010000292.1:0-3607 GCA_050010275.1 Desulfomonilia bacterium
CAAGGGAAAGGTGCGCGTGCTCGTGAGCATATTCGGTCGCTCAACGCCCGTAGAACTAGGCTTCGAACAGATAACCAAGAAATAGACCATCAGAGGAAAGCATATGGCAAAGAAACTACTGGCAAAGATCAAGATTCATATCCCTGCAGGCGAGGCTAAACCATCGCCCCCCGTCGGGCCCGCGCTGGGCCAGCACGGGGTGAACATCATGGAGTTCTGTAAGGCATTCAATACCGCAACGGACAAGCAGCGCGGATACAAGATCCCTGTTGAGATCTCCGTGTATGCGGATCGATCATTCACCTTCATCACCAAGAGCCCTCCGGCTTCAACACTGCTTCTGAAGGCGGCAGGCCTCGAGAAGGGATCATCGATCCCCAATAAGGACAAGGTGGGCAGGGTCACCAGGAACCAGGTAATCGAAATCGCGAAGCAGAAGATGAATGACCTCAATGCGCAAGACATGGACAATGCCGTCAATATCATTGCCGGCACCGCCCGGAGCATGGGGATCGAGATTGTAGACTGAAGGAGATACACGCTATGGCGAGGTGTGGCAAGAAATATGCTGAGGCGAGGAACAAGGTTGACCCTCAGAAGAAATACGCGCTGACCGATGCGCTCGCTCTGGTGATCGACAATGCCTATGCAAAGTTTGATGAGAGCGTGGATGTGGCCTTGAGGCTCGGAGTCGATCCCCGGCATGCCGACCAGATGATCCGCGGCTCCGTGGTGCTTCCGCACGGTACGGGCAAGACCACAAGGGTCCTGGTGTTCGCCAGGGGCGAAAAAGAGAAGGAGGCCAAAGAGGCGGGGGCAGACTATGTCGGTTCAGAGGACATCGCCGAGAAGATCCAGGGCGGGTGGCTCGATTTCGACAAGGTCATTGCTACGCCCGACCTGATGGGAACCGTGGGCAAGCTGGGAAAGGTCTTAGGCCCCAGAGGCATGATGCCGAACCCAAAGCTCGGCACGGTTACGTTCGATGTGGCCAAGGCGGTCAATGATATGAAGGCCGGTCGGGTTGATTTCCGCGTGGACAAGGTGGGCATCGTCCACTGTAGCGTGGGCAAGGTGTCCTTCGGCAAGGAGAAGATTTTTGACAACCTCAAAGTCCTGCTTGAGATGATCATGAAGCTCAAGCCGTCTTCTTCCAAGGGGACGTATGTAAAGGGCGTGGCCGTGTCCAGCACCATGGGTCCGGGTGTGAGGATTGATCCGTTTGAGGTTTCAAACATACTAAAGTAAATAAGTCCTGGTCAAAGACAGCGGGAGCACGCGTGAGCGTGCTTAAACATTCCCGCCGAGATCTGGGTATCCCCTAGGCACCCTTTGACAGGATTAATCCAAAAAAGAAAGGGGTGAGGTGTTTCATTGAAAAAGGACGAAAAAGAACAATTAGTGCAGGTCCTGCATGATGAGCTGGGAAAATCCCAGGCGTTTTTCGTGACCGACTACATGGGTTTGACCGTGGAGAAGATCACGAAGCTCAGGCGGGACATTAAAGGCGCAGGCGGTTCATACCAGGTCGTCAAGAATACCCTTCTCAGAAGGGCGTCCGTTGGGACGCCTGCAAAGGGCATCGAGCAGTTTTTTGTAGGGCCCACGGCTGTCGCTATTGCCAAGACGGATGCTGTTGCCGTTGCCAAGGCCCTGGTGAATTTTGCCAAGGACAACGAGCAGCTCGAGATCCAGGCGGGCATGCTGGGCGAGCGGGCCATCACCGCTCTTGACATCCAGGAACTCTCTAAGATGCCGCCAAGGGAAGTGCTGCTGGCGAGGATGCTTGGTTCACTAAACGCCCCGGTTTCAAACTTTGTGGGCGTGCTCTCGGCCATTGTCAGACAGTTGGTTTATGTACTGAAAGCAATTGAAAACAAGAAGCGTGAAGGAGTGTAAAAATGTCACAGATTACCCGTGAGGATGTTATAAAATTCATCGAGAGCATGACCGTTCTCGATCTGTCGGAATTCGTTAAGCAACTTGAAGAGAAGTTCGGTGTTACTGCAGCCGCCCCGGTTGTCGCTGTTGCCGCCATGTCGGGTGCTGCGGCCCCTGCCGCAGCTGCAGAGGAGAAGACCACCTTTGATGTGGTCCTCAAGGATGTGGGTCCGCAGAAGATCCAGGTCATTAAGGTCGTGCGTGCACTCACCGACCTGGGCCTCAAGGAGGCCAAGGATGCGGTTGAGGGCGTGCCCAAGACACTGAAGGAGGGCGTAAATAAAGAGGAAGCCGAAGACGCCAAGAAGAAGCTCGAAGAGGTCGGTGCAGCCGTCGAGATAAAGTAGAGAAAAAGTACACCCTGAGCGGGGGGATAGGCTCCGCCGCCTCCCGCTGCTTACCTCGTGTAGGAATCATAACTCTTAAAAAAGAGGAAGACTAAAAAAGATGATAGAAAGCATCCTTTTAAATCCGCAATTAAGGCGAAAGAACTTCGGAAAAAGGCAGACCGTCCTGGACATACCCGACTTGGTTGAACTTCCGAAGTCGTCCTATAGCGCTTTCCTGCAAAAGGGCATACCGCCGGAGAAAAGGAAGAACATCGGTCTTCAGCAGGTGTTCAAATCTGTATTCCCCATCAAGGATTTCAATGAGGACGCATCGTTAGAGTTCGTGGAATACCGGCTGGGTGAGTCGAAGTATGATATGGATGAATGCCTCCAGAAGGGCCTCACGTATGCTGCGCCCGTGAACCTTAAGGTGAGGCTCGTCGTCTATGACCGCGATGAGGAGTCGGGCACCCAGAGCATCAGGGATATCAAGGAGCAGGAGGTCTACTTCGGTGAGATACCGCTCATGACCCCGAGCTCCACCTTCATCATCAACGGTACCGAACGGGTCATTGTAAGCCAGCTCCATCGATCGCCGGGGATCTTTTTCGATAAGACCACGGCCCGGGCCGCCACGGGCGGGAGAGTCCTCTATTCGGCACGTATCATCCCTGCCAGAGGCTCCTGGCTCGATCTGGACTTCGATGCGAAGAGCATCTTATATCTGAGGATCGACCGCCGCAGGAAGATGCCTGTGACTACGCTCATGAAGGCCATGAGTTTTTCGAATCAGGATGTCCTTGCCATCTACTACCCCAAGGAACGCTACACCTTCGAGAAGAAAGCGGTCCACAAGCACATCGATATAGAGAACCTCCTGGGGCTGAAGGTTGACTTCGATATTAAGCTGAAAGGCTCCGATGAGGCGGTTCTCAAGGCGGGACGCAAGGTCACGGCCAAGATCGCGAGCAAGTACAAGGGCAGGGTCTTCGATCCCATTATCATGGAAGAGAGCGAACTCATCGGCAAGATCATAGCCGATGATATCGTGAACATGGAAACAGGCGAGATCATCGTGGACGCCAATGAGGAGATCACCGAAGAGCTCATTGAAAAGCTCCATGAACACGGCATCAAAGAATTCAAGGCCATCTATTTCGATGAGATCACCTACAGCTCTTCGTTGAGCAAGACGCTGGCCCTGGACAAGGTGGACACACCGGAAGAGGCACTCATCGAAATATACAGGCGCTTGAGGCCGTCGAATCCTCCGACCCTCGAGATAGCGACCCATTTCTTCGATAACCTGTTTTTCAACCCCTCCTACTATGACCTCT
>JBEKLI010000293.1:0-3599 GCA_050010275.1 Desulfomonilia bacterium
GCACAATGCCGACGCTGGCGACAGTGATGGGGCAATAGTAAGTGGTGGCGGTACCCATGTCTATGACAACGATGGGCTTACGTCTTTTCCGGTACAGGTGAAAGGCGGCTGCGGCGCATACAAGCCTGTCGATGCCCAAGGTCTCTTTTGTATTATAGTGGATTTTTATCCCCATGGGTGTATTCACATCCACGAGCATGGGGGACAGGCCTGTTGATTCCTCAAATTCTTTCAGGATGATCTTTGTCGCTCCACTCCGAACGCTCACCATGACCGCCGCATCAGGCAGTGCCTTGCGGACATCCGGGAGATGGGAGAGAAAAGCCGAGTTATTCAGACACACCTCCGTTGGCATACGGAATACGGCCTTCAGCCCGCTGCCCTCGAAGATGCCTGTAGTAATGTTCGTGTTGCCGACATCAATGGCAAACATGGCCTCTGTCTAGACCTTATTACACGGGGGGGCAAGGATTTTCTCTCGAGTTATGATGCCGCTCCACCCACCAACAGGGCGGGCACAAGGCCCGCCCCCATAATCATTTGTCAGGGTTCATAATCGCTCACCCCGACCTACAATCTACAATCACGGCTAAAGCCGCTCCTACAGAATGAAGGGTAGTCACTTCTTTTCCGATCACTGATCATTGTTCACTTAATTTATCTCCGCCACCGCCCTGATCCATCCCGCGCTCGCCCCCTTGATCTTTATGGGGAAGCAGTAGAAGGTGAAGCCCCTTGCAGGAAGCTTGTCCAGGTTGGTGAGCTTCTCGATCTGGAAGTACCCCTTCTCGATGCCTGCAAAGTGGCCTTCCCAGATCACTGATGGGTCTTTGGTGCGCTCGAAGTCTTGTGCCTGGAACGACAAAGGCCTGTCCCAGCTCCAGGCATCAGTACCGACCACATGCACCCCCTGATCCACAAGCCACAGGGTTGCCTCGCGGCCGAATCCACTGCCCTTTACAAGGTATTCAGGTGTTCCCCAATAGTGGGCGGCGCCGGTCTGGGCAAGGAAAATATCCCCTTCCTGAAGCGAGTAGCCGATGCCGGAAAGCCCCTTCTTGATGTCCTCGGGGGTGATGTTATATCCGTCCGGCTTTGCGGAGAAATCTATCTTTACACCGCTTCCCACAGACCATTCCAGGGGGAACTGGTCAATGGTGAGTGCAGGACTGCCTTTATCCTGGGTTGGGTGATAATGCCAGGGGGCATCCATGTGTGTACCCGCATGTGTTGACAGCTCAAGTATCTCCAAGGCCCAACCCAGGCCGTCTGGCAGGTCCTTCTCCGTAATGCCCGGATAGAAGAGCTTCATGGTTTCCGCCCCGAGTCTGTGGCCGAGGTAAGTGATCTTGGGGATCATCATGGGCGGATCGCTGGGCAGGCCGTTTTCAATGGCAATGGAGAGGTCGATGAAGGTCCGTGGCATGGCTTCTCCTTCGATGTATTTTTGATAATAAAACGATACGAAGCATTGGGATTCATTGTCAAGGATGCTCTACATCAGGACCTATAAACTTAGCAACGATTCAATCATGGTAAGAAGTTTTAAGTGTTAGGTTTTAAGTTTAAAGCATTATTGATACTACCCATACTCTTAACACTTAAAACCTAAAACTCATGTTCATAATCCACCGACTCCTTGACAGGCGGAGTCTTCGCGGTTAACGTACGGTCCATGGAAGTCGACTTCAAAGAGCTCATCAAGCAGGCCCAGCAGCTTCAGGAGCGTATCAAGGAGATCCAGGAACAGCTTGCGCGCAAGACCGTCACTGCAGATACCGGTGGGGGTATGGTCATGGTGACGGTCAATGGCAGACAAGAGATTGTCTCTATCAAGATCGACCCTTTATGCGTGGATCCTCGGGATATCCCCATGCTCGAAGACCTTATCCTGACTGCCGTAAACCAGGGCATCCGCAGATCGCGCGAGCTTGCAGCCCAGGAGCTGAAGCAGATCTCCGGAGGCGTCCCCCTGCCCATCGATCTTCTCTGATATGGACCCATACCCCAAGCCCTTACGGGACCTCATAAGCCAGCTCAAGCGCCTCCCCGGCATCGGGGAAAAAACCGCGACCAGGCTTGCGCTCTTCATCCTGGCGGATAAAGGAAATCTCCCGGAGGATCTCTCAGCCACACTGAAGACGGTTCGAGAGCAGATCAGGCTTTGTCCGTTATGTTTTAACCTCACAGACCGGCAGAAATGTTCTATATGCATTAACCCCTCACGGGACCAGACGCAGATCTGTATAGTGGAGGAGCCGAGTGATGTCCTGGCCCTGGAGTCTGCAAATACCTTTAGAGGCCTTTACCACGTGCTCCATGGACTCATCTCGCCGCTGGCAGGTATCGGACCGGAGGACATCAGGCTCTCCGAACTGATGGAGAGGCTCAAACACTCCGGTGTGAGTGAAGTGATCGTAGCCACAAACCCTTCTGTGGATGGCGAGGGCACGTTCCATTACATCAGCAAGATGATCCATGATGCGGGCTTGAGTATAACGGTAAGCAGGATCGCATCCGGCGTCCCCATGGGAGGGGAGCTGAAATACATGGATCAGGTGACGCTGGCAAGTGCGCTGCGCTACCGCCGGAATGTCAAGGACTTCTAAGGGGAGATACACATGAGTAAGTTCGCCGTGCAAGGTGGCTATGTTATAAAATCGGCATGTGATGTCATGAAGGATCACTTTGTCATTGTGGATAAGTCAAAAATCATTGATATTACACCCGATCTCCCCGAGGGAATCACCGAAATCCTCGGAGGTCCTCACGACATCGTCATGCCGGGGCTCATAAACACCCATACCCATGCACCCATGACTCTATTCAGGGGAATCGCCGATGACCTGCCGCTCATGACATGGCTTAAGGATTATATCTTCCCCGCAGAGGCCAAGCATGTGAACAGGGAGTTCGTTTACATAGGATCTCTCCTGGCTGCCTGGGAGATGACCCGGTCAGGTACTACGGCATTCTGCGACGGATATTTCTTTGAGGATGAGGTTGGCAGGGCTTCCAAAGAAGTGGGCATCAGGGCATGGATCGGGGAGGGTATTCTCCAGTTTCCCACACCCTCTCTTTCAGACCCCGAGCGCACCATCGCGCACGCCCGCAGCTTTATCCTGCGCTGGCTCGATGACGATCTGGTAAGGCCTTCTGTCTTTCCCCATGCTGCATACACCTGCACGAAACAGATCCTGAAGGATGCATATGCCCTTGCAGAAGAATTTAACCTTCTTTATCAGATCCATCTGAGCGAAACCGTCTCCGAGGTTGAGCAGATCAGGAAGGATCATAATATGTCCCCGGTGGAGCTTTTAGACTCTATCGGCTGTCTCTCGAGCCGGACACTGGCCGCGCATTGTGTGGTCGTGAACGACCAAGAGATCGCCCTGCTGGCAAAGAGGATGGTCTCTGTTGCACACAATGCCGAGAGCAATATGAAGCTCGCATCCGGTATTGCACCTGTGCCGAAGATGATCAAGGCCGGGGTGAATGTTTCCATAGGAACCGACGGATGCGCGAGCAACAACAACCTCGACATCATCAGTGAGATCTCGACAGTCGCCAAACTTCACAAGATCGCCTGCATGGACCCG
>JBEKLI010000294.1:0-3598 GCA_050010275.1 Desulfomonilia bacterium
CGCATTCGTGGCAGAAGGTAGCTCATACAACCTTAAGAGGGGGGAATCATCATGAATATTATTTTAATAGGACCGCCGGGTGCCGGTAAGGGAACACAGGCCACAAGGATGATCGACAGACTGAAAGTTCCCCAGATCTCCACGGGCGACATGTTCAGGGCAGCCGTCAAGGAAGGCACGCCCATGGGCACAAAGGCCAAGGAATATATGGACAAGGGTGCGCTGGTGCCGGACGATGTAGTCATCGGTGTAGTGAACGAGCGCTTCGGCAAGCCCGACTGCAAGAAGGGGTTCATCCTTGACGGGTTCCCCAGGACACTGGAACAGGCCAAGGCCCTGGACGGGTTGCTGAAGGATCTCAAAACCAAGCTCGATCATGTTGTGGTCATCGACGTGCCGGACGACTATCTGGTGGAAAGGCTCACGGGCCGCAGGACATGCAGGGGCTGCAACTATATGCACCACATCGAGTTCGATCCGCCCAAGAAGGCAGGCGTTTGCGACAAGTGCGGCGGCGAGCTCTATCAGCGGGACGACGATAAGGAAGATACCATACGCCAGAGGCTGACAAACTATCACAACCAGACGTCGCCCCTTATCGAATATTACGGCAAGCAGGCAATCGTCAGAAAGATCAACGGAACCTTAAGCATGGAGAAGGTTCAGGACGAGATCAAAAAGGCGATCGGCGCTTAAATAGGATACGTATGGCAAAGGATGTAATCGAGGCTGAAGGTGTCGTTCTAGAACCGTTGCCGAACGCCATGTTCAAGGTGGAGCTGGCCAACGGGCACCAGATTCTCGCGCACATCTCGGGCAAGATGAGAATGCACTACATCCGGATATTGCCAGGCGACAAAGTACAGGTGGAGATATCGCCCTATGATCTGACAAAAGGGCGGATCGTCTACCGATCAAAGTAATAATGAGGCGGATATGAAAGTAAGCGCATCAATCAAGAAGCGGTGCAGGAAGTGCAAGATTATCAGAAGAAGCGGGATAGTCAGGGTAATCTGCGAGAATCCGCGTCATAACCAGAGACAGGGTTAAAAGGAGGCAGGAGTCTTGGCTAGGATTGCAGGAGTAGACTTACCACGGAACAAGCGCATCGATATCGCACTGACCTACATCTACGGTATCGGCAGGGCAAAGGCTTCCGAGATCATCACGGCCGTCAGTATCGATCCGGCAAAAAGGAGCGATGACCTTTCGGAGCACGACATTTCGTCGATCAGGGACTATATCGACAAGACCTTGACCGTAGAGGGCGACCTGCGCAGAGAGATCACCATGAACATCAGACGCCTGATGGACATTGCCTCCTACCGGGGTATCAGGCACCGCAAAGGCCTGCCCTGTCGCGGACAGCATACCCACAACAACGCCCGTACCAGGAAAGGTCCGAGACGGGCCGTGGTAGGCAAGAAGAAATAACCTTTTTAAGGAGTGCTTTTCATGGCGAAGGTGAGAGCGAAAACAGGCAGAAAAAAGGCCAGGAAAGAGGTGAGCGAGGGTGTCGTTCACATCCAGGCTACTTTCAATAACACCATTGTGACCATCACGGACCAGCAGGGGAATACCCTGGGCTGGTCGTCTGCAGGGTCGCAGGGGTTTAAGGGCTCCCGCAAATCCACTCCGTTTGCGGCCCAGATCGCAGCCCAGGAGGCATGCAAGAAGGCGGCCGAATTCGGGGTTAAGACCGCATTCGCATACATAAAGGGGCCCGGCGGCGGCAGGGAATCGGCTTTAAGGGCGATCAATGCGAGCGGCATCCGAATCACCGGTATCCGCGATATTACGCCAATCCCTCACAACGGCTGCAGGCCGCCTAAGAGAAGAAGGGTATAAACAAGCAAGGAGGAATAATCTTGTCAAGATATGCAGGAGCCGTTTGTAAGATCTGTCGCAGAGAAGGAATGAAGCTCTTCCTGAAAGGAGAGCGGTGCTTTACGGACAAGTGCGCCATTGAGCAGCGGGAATATCCTCCCGGGCAGCACGGCCAGGGCCGGGTCAGGACCACCGAATACCGGATCCACTTACGAGAGAAGCAGAAGGTCAGGTACACGTACGGGGTATCCGAGGCCCAGTTCCGCAAGTATTATGATATGGCAAAACGCCGCAAGGGTGTTACCGGTGAGCAGCTCCTGCAGCTTCTGGAACGGAGGCTCGACAACATCGTATACCGCCTCGGGTTCTCGCCGTCGCGCAACGGGGCACGCCAGCTTATCAGCCACGGACATATCACGGTGAACGGGCATAAGGTCAACATCCCCTCATTTCTCGTGGATGCCGGAGACGATATCGAGGTGAAGGAAAAGAGTAAAAAGTTAGACGTCATCGGAGCGTCCCTGGAAAATCGTGAGCAGCGTGGTTTCTCCGAGTGGCTCGAAGTCGATAAGGATGCCAAGAAGGGCAAGGTAAAGGCGCTGCCGGAGCGCAAGGATATGCCAATGTCGGTCCAGGAGACCTTGATCATTGAGTACTATTCGAAATAAGACTTTTTAGCCTTGGGGTGAGGGTGAGGATGATTGAGAAGAACTGGAAAGAGATTATAAAACCGACCAAATTGGAGATCGTGGAAGACACGTACACGGATACCTACGCCCGCTTTAATGCCCAACCTCTGGAACGCGGCTTCGGTGTCACCATCGGGAATTCGCTGAGGCGGATTCTTCTGTCCTCCATCTACGGCTCTGCGATCATTGGGGTGAGGTTTGAAGAAAGCCTCGGTGTTCTCCATGAATTCTCCAGCATCTCGGGTGTTTACGAGGATGTCACCGACATCATCCTGAACCTCAAGAAGGTGGTGCTGCGCATGCACACGGACAAGCCTCAGACCGTGTCCCTTGAAAAGAAGGGCCCCTGTGAGGTTACGGCCGGCGACATCGAAACGGGCGGCAAGATCGAGGTGATAAACCCGGATCAGCTCATCGCCACTATCCAGAGTGATATCACGCTGAAGGTTGATATGCGGGTGGACTGGGGAAGAGGCTATGTGCCTGCAGAGCTTATCAAGGAAAAGCTGGACACCCACGGCTGGATACCCATTGATGCCATCTTTTCTCCGGTGAGAAGGGTATCTTTTAATGTGACGCCCACCATCGTCGGCCGAAGGACGGACTACGACAGGCTCTCGCTTGAGGTATGGACCAATGGCGTGGTGACCCCGGATGATGCCCTGGCATTCGCCGCCAAGATCCAGAAGGAGTATATGGACGTGTTCATCAACTTCCAGGAGGAAGAGATAGAGCACGAGTTGCGGGAAGAAGAGAAGGACAAGGAATTGAACAACAACCTCTTCAGGACCGTGGAGGAACTCGAACTCTCGGTTCGTTCCGCCAACTGCCTGAAGAACGCGAATATGACTTATATCTATGAGCTCGTGCAGAAGACGGAGGCCGAGCTTTTAAAGACCAAGAACTTCGGCAGGAAGTCCTTGGAAGAGATCAAGGAAAAGCTCTATAAAATGGGTCTGCACATCGGGATGAAGCTCCCGGATCTGCCCTCGGTCGAGGAGATCGAGCTCGAGGCGAGCGTCGCCCAGTACCTCATCGACGTCGTCCGGGCGACCCGGGCCGACGCCCGCGCCGAGGTCGGG
>JBEKLI010000295.1:0-3593 GCA_050010275.1 Desulfomonilia bacterium
AGGGGCCGGCAACCCCCTGGAGATCAAGTCGGCCATTCGAGACGGGTTGAATCGCTTTCCCGGATCGGACACCCTCTGGGTGATCTATGGCTGGGTCTTGAAGAAAGAAAGCTCAAAGAAAGCGATCGAGGCCTTTGAGAAGGCCCTGGAGATCAACAAAAACAATGTCGATGCCCAGAGGGAAATACGTTTGTACCAGATGAGGGAAACCCGGTCGCGCATTAAGGTTCGGTTGTCAACCACAAGGATTCATACATCTCCTGCTTTTTTGATATAGGGTTTTACTGGTTCTCTTAAGGAGAGTCACCGATCACCCTTGATGAAATCTGAATCCTGACTCCCGTCTTCCGACTCCTCTGAAGCATCCTGCCTGTTCAGCATCACCCTTACCTTGGGGGGCAGGTACGTCATATCAAAATCGGTCTTTCCAATTCCCTCCAGGATCAGCCTGTTCTTTTCACGGTAAGGCGCCTGTTCATCGAAGATAACATGAATACGCCCATCCAAACGACAGACCCCGCCCTTACGGTTGAGTTTATCCTCAATGACATCGATGCCTGCAGATGACGCCGTCTCATAGAGCAAAACGAAGAGTTCCCTTTCCTTGCGATCATACATGTGTGCTCCTGTCAACTCCTGCCGAAATCGTCTTCAAGGCGGACAATGTCGTCTTCTCCGAAATATTCACCTTGCTGGACCTCGATGAATACGAGGGGGCCATCACCGATATTCTCGATACGGTGTTGAGCCCTTGAAGGGATGTCGATGGATTTACCCGCAACGAGCTTCACCTGTTTTCCGTCTACCGTTACGAGTCCTCTCCCGGCAACCACGACCCAGTGCTCACGCCGCTTCCGGTGATACTGCAGGCTCAGTCGCTTACCCGGCCATACGGTTATCCTCTTGACCTTGTGGTCCGGCATGTCCTCCGAGAGCACCTCGTAAAAGCCCCAAGGTCTCTGCTCTGTGCTCCCCTTATCCTCCATGGTAATCCCCTTTGTGGCGCAAAGATAACTTCAGAATGTGATGCGATCAAGAAAAAAAGAGGAGGCGCTTTCTTGCGCCCCCTCTCCTGTAAGATTCAGGGTTGGTACAAGTGGTGTATTGCTTTTTAAGCCTCTCCGCCTTCGGCCTTTTTTGCCTTGAGGTCGATCCCCGCGGCCCTGGCCACAAGGACTGCGATATCCGCCGACTGGAGCTTCTCGCCGAGCTCAAGCTCCTTGATGCCGTCGGTGAGCATGGTGTAGCAGAACGGGCATGCGGTGCAGACTGTCTTGGCTCCTGCATCCAGAGCTTCGTTTGTCCTCTTTTGGTTGATTCTGGTGCCGAGGTGCTCTTCCATCCACATCCTGCCGCCGCCTGCGCCGCAGCAGAAACTCTTGGCGTGGTTGCCCGCCATCTCCACCATGGGGCTCGTGCTGATTGCTTTGAGGATATCGCGCGGCTGGTCATAGACCTTGTTGTAACGGCCCAGGTAGCAGGAGTCGTGGTAGGTAATGGGTCCGAGGTCGCTGATGCGTTCCTTGATCTTGATCTTGCCGCTCTTGATGAGCGTATCGAGGATCTCGGTGTAGTGGTAGACCTCGAAATTGCCGCCGAGTTCTTTGTAATCGTACTTCAGGGTATTGAAGCCATGGGGACACAGGGTGATGATCTTCTTCACATTGTAGCCCTTGAAGGTCTCGATATTGGCCATTGCCAGGGCCTGGTAGATATACTCGTTTCCGAGCTTCTTGGCCGAGTCGCCGCAGCAGCCCTCTTCGGTGCCCAAGATTGCATAGTCAAGGCCTGCCGCCTCAAAGATCTTCGACAAAGCCAGGGCTACGCGCTTGTTCAGCTCGTCGAATGCGCCTGCACAGCCAACGTAGAAGAGATACTCTGAACTGCCCTTCTCGGAAAGCAGCGGAATACCCTGGTCCTTGGCCCAGTCGGCCCGTGTATGGGCTCCGATGCTCCACGGGTTGGAGTTATTCTCCATCCCCTTGAACACACCCATGAGTTCGGGGGCGAAGTCGGACTCCATCATGACCATATAGCGCCTTAAGTCCATGAGCTTCGGAAACTGGAGGATATACGACGGACAGGCCTCAACACAGGCCATACAGGTGGTACATGCCCATGAGGTCTCTTTCTCGATGGAGTCGCCGATGAGTTTGGGCCCGGTATATCCCTCATCCGGGATGATACGATAGTTGCCGTCCGCATCGAGGGCGAACTTGGCCTTCTCTTCGATGTAGGTCCTGATGTTCTGGATGACATCCCTGGGCTTGAGCGGTTTGTCGGTATTGAATGCCGGGCATACCTCCACGCACCTGCCGCATCTCATGCAGGCCTCCTGGTCGAACAGATCTTTCCAGGAGTATTCCTCCACGTTGTGGATGCCGAAGGTCTCTGCGCACTCGAACATCTCGGGAGGCATAACCCTGATGGGGGGTACCGGTGCCGTGGACCTGAGGAAGATGTTTGCAGGTGTCATGAAGATGTGCATGAGCTTGGTATAGCCCACATATACGAAGAAGGTGAGTGCCATGAGCACATGGACCCACCAGAGCAGATAATGAGTTCCCCTGATGGAATGCTCGTTCGCGCCCGAGAAGAGATACGCCACGAGCCTGCCGCCGGGAGAGAACCACACATACTTGTACATGATGCTCGTCGGATTCAGCTCAACGGCCTGCATCCTTAAGCCCTCTATGAAGAAACCGGTCACCAGGATGGCAAGGATGAACCACAGGGTGATGTTGTCCTCAGGCTTGCTGTCAAGCCATTTCGGTCTGATCACGTATCTCCGGTACAGCGCCATGAGGATGCCGATGATGGCGAGCATCCCGAACACGTTGGCAAAGAGCTTCATGATGAGGTAGAAGGCCCCTTTCATGAACCAGATGCCCGTGATAGGGAATAATATGTCCGCCTGGAAGAACACGATGGCGGTGGTGATGGTCAGCGCAATGAACCCATAAAAGATGAATATATGGAATATGCCCTGATAGGGTTCTCTCAGGATCTTCCTGTGTCCGAATACATCACCGAATGCGAACCAGAATCTGCCCCACGGGTCGTCGAGCCTGTTGCTCTCCGAGCCGGTGGCCTTCATCATTACCTTCACGCGTGTCCAGAACCCTCCTTTGTAAAGAGCCCTGCCTAACAGCACGAATGCCGAAAGGGCGAGTATATAGAGGATAATCTGTTCCGTATAGGAACCAGGACTTAAGATGTTCCAAAAGACTTCTCTGGTAATTTCTCCCTTTGGACCGTGCATAGCCCCCCCTGAAAAAGTGAATTGTATGCATGAGGGGCGGACGATGCCGCCCGCCCCTTTTTATCCTTACTAGCCTTTAATCTTCTTGATCTCTTCGATCAGAGCCGGGACAACATTGAACAGATCATCCACTATGCCGTAGTCGGCCTTTGTGAAGATCGGTGCCTCGGCGTCCTTGTTGATGGCAACGATCACCTTCGAAGTGCCCATACCGGCCATATGCTGGATGGCACCTGAGATACCGGCCGCGATGTAGAGATTCGGGCTTACGGTCTTACCGGTCTGGCCGACCTGGTAGGAATGATCCCTCCATCCTGCATCCACTGCCGCC
>JBEKLI010000296.1:0-4845 GCA_050010275.1 Desulfomonilia bacterium
TTTTTTATTCAGGTGAGGGCCAACGGCTTTAGGTCGAACTACTTCTTTGTTGCATACCTTGCATTTATCGTCGGTTTTTTTTTCTTCAGGGATGTGAAGACCCACATAAACCTCTTCTATGCCCTGATCCTCGCCCCATATATGCTCATGCTCCCCTGGAATATTTCCAAACTGCCTTTGCGATCCAGCATATTCCAGACAACCCTCATCCTCGTAGGGTATATGATGATTACCCTTATCTGGAGCGATAAGGGGACAACTCGGGATTATCTGGGCCTGGGAAACAATTGTATTACGCTGCTCACATTTATCGCATTAACGTGTGAGCTGACACTGAGCATTAAAGGGTTTCAACGTTTCCTCATCACCCTTATATGCTGTATTGCAGCGTTGGCTCCCTATCTGCTTCTTTTTGACCCCCACTATGTCATTCCGGTTTTCCCTAAACGCTTTGCCGATTTGTTAGTGCTCAGGAACGAGGTCCAAATCGGGAATGTCTACGGAATGGCAGCCCTTCTCGTATACTTTTCCATGATCTGATATTTACACGGTGGGACTCACATCGTATCGAGATCTTCCAAATTACCTTTTCTCTCATTAAGAAGAAGATGTTCTTCGGATACGGGCTACTCAAGGATTCATCGCTCCATCTTGCCAGTGGTGAGTTCATAAAACATCCACACAATCTCTACCTCGCCACGTGGCTCTACGGAGGTATTGCAGGCCTGGTGCTGCTGCTGATCTCCATGGTGTGTGCTTTCCGGCAGGCCATAATCGTATTCATCAAAGAGAAGGACTATACCTATGTAGCACTGCTCATGTATGCATCCATCTGTGTTTTTACCGGGAATGACATGGTCATTGATCATCCTGTGCCCTTGTTTCTCTTCTACTGGATGCCCATGGCCTTGCTCGCAGCCTATGAGGTTAAAAAGAAGGGATATTATGCCCCCGATAAAACCGGGAAGGCGGACAATGCGGCAGTGGTCTCTCCTGGCGGGAGTGAGGGCTTAAAAGATGCCTAAGGTTGTCGTATTCGGATTTTCAAAACGTCATACAAGGACGGTTGCCCACATAGTACGTGCCTTCAGGGACCGGGGAAATGAAACATTGTGGATCAATCCGGCAAGAATCAAACGCCGCTTGAGATTTTTCGCTGATCGCTACATGATTGAGCGCGTCAGGAGATTCAACGCCGATATCATCTTCATTTTCAACGATAACATCCCTGTGCAGGTGCTTCGTGAGGTTTCCGGCTCCGGTGTTACGACCATCATGTGCTATGTGGACTGGAGACCCGAGATACCACAGGATATCATCGTGCGTGCGCGCATGACCGATTTTTTCCTGGTCACGAGCAGGGGCCTGCTCGATGAGTATAGGAGAGCAGGTGTCAGGAATCCCGTCTATTTCACCGAGGCCTGTGACCAATATAATCACAAAAAGAGACGGCCGATCTTACCGGTTTGGAAATCCGATGTGGCATTTATTGGGGCAGCCAGATCCAATGAGCTTCGTGTGAGACTTGTGATGAGGCTTAAAGATATCTGCAGTGTCAAGATATATGGAAGAAAATGGGGACAATTCGGGATCAGGCCCAGTCTGAAAGATGTATACCCTCGGGGATATGCCCTGGTCTGCGGAGGTGCGAAGATTGTCCTGGGGGCTGATATCACGAGCTCTACTGATGGATGCTGGTCGAATCGCCTCTGGCTTACACTTGGATGCGGCGGCTTCCTGCTCACCAATTATGTACCGGGGATGGAAGAGTTTTTTACCAACCGGGAGCATCTTGTGTGGTATCGAAACGAAGAAGAGTGTGTAGAGCTTGTAAAAGAATTTCTCGCAAAGCCCGAAGAGCGGGAGCGGATAGCTGCACAGGGCTATGACTTAGTCCATGAGCATCATACCTTCCACCATTTCGTAGACAAGGTGCTCTCGCTCTATGAAGGAGGAAAACAGGAGAAGTTCCCGCTTGGTTGACACGTTCCTGCTCTTGTGCAAGGAATGCTTGCGAATCATTGCTAAGGGGGCCTTGATGATCGAGGAATCTCGATGAAGAGAGCCTTGCATCGAGTAAACCTTAGGAGAAAGACAATTGTATGGAAACTGCCTTACCGGTAAAACTGAGTGTGATCATCCCGTGCTTCAATGAGGAACGGAATATTGAAGCCTGTTTGAGAAGTGTCAAGTGGGCGGATGAGATTCTCGTTGTCGATTCTTTCAGTACAGACAATACTCTTGAGATTAGCCGCACGTTTACGGACAGGATTGTCCAGCACGAATACATCAATTCCGCCGTACAGAAGAACTGGGCCATTCCGCAGGCAAGGTATGACTGGGTGTTGATTGTGGATTGCGATGAGCTGGTCACCCCAGAACTCAGGGAAGAGATAGCCTCGCTCCTCAGGCAGGGGCCCCGGAAAGATGGGTACTGGATCAGGCGGAAGAATTATCTTTTCGGCAAAGAGATCAAACATTCGGGCTGGGGCAACGATAGCGTGCTCCGTCTCTTCAGGAGAGATCTCAGTCGATACCAGGAGAAACGGGTTCATGCCGAGGTGGAGCTTAAGGATACAGAGATGCTGCAGGGCTATCTTGAACACAATAGTGTATCCTCCCTCTCGCACTGGGTCAACAAGATCAACCGGTATACCTCTTGGAAGGCCCAGGACAAATATGACAAGGGCATTACTGCACCCGTCCTGCACATGATCCTGAGGCCGCCTGCAACTTTCTTGAAGGACTATGTCTTACGTCTCGGTATATTGGATGGCTGGCGAGGGTTTCTCATAGCTTCCATGAGCGCATTTGCCGACCTTGTCATGACGGCCAAACTCGTACAGTACTCGTTTGAGAAGGAGCGGAAACGTTAGTTAATGAGGATTGCTCATATCAACCTCGAACATGGCTGGCGGGGTGGAGAACGGCAGACGCTGTATCTCATGGAGGGGCTCAGAGCTTTGGGCCACGAATGTCACCTGATTGCCCGTAACAACGAGGTATTTACGGAGCGGGCGTCCCAAAGAGGATTCCCGGTACATATCATTCATAAACCATTCCTGCTCCGAGGCGGCATGTTGTCCCGTTTCGATATCGTTCATGTCCATGAGACCCGGGGGCTCCAGATTGCAGCCCTCTGGAAGCCTATCCATTCCAGACCCCTTGTGGCAACGAGGCGGGTTGATAATATGCCTTCAGGGAATGCTCTCACCCGGCTGATGTACGGACAAGTAGATCGTCTCGTTGTGATTTCTGATAAGATCCGAGTTGTTATGGGTAACTGGGGCGTCAAAGATGAGAAGATCTCCGTTATTCCCGATTCAGTAGATCGCGATTCAAAACCCTCTGAACATACTGTTACAAAACTGAGAGAGAGATTCAGGTCGAAGAAGGTGATCGGGTGTGTGGCATCACTGGAAAAGCGCAAGGATCACCATACACTTCTGAAGGCTGCATCAATCGTCCAGGGTAAGAGGGACGATGCGGTCTTCGTACTTATCGGTGATGGCGATCTGAGGTCCGAGCTTGAGAGAGAGATCCTGGATGCGTTCTTCTATCGGGTTCCCGTGGTGGTGACCGCAGCCGGCGGGATGCCGGAGATCGTCAAGGATGGTAAGACCGGACTGCTTGCAGAAGTCGGCAATCCCTTGATGGTTGCGCAAGCCATTCTCAGGATGCTTGAAGATGATACACTCCGCAATGGTTGTATCGAGAAGGCCCATGCACTTCTGATGGAAAGGTTCACCATAGAACATATGTCGAAATCATATGAGCTTGTATATCATGATGTCCTCTCGCATGAGTAACAGTGACCATGGCACGATCGTGACCTCTCTCATGGAGGTTACCCAGGACTATGTAAGAAATGAAATTCCCCTGTCTCTTGCCATACACATCCCCGGTCTTGGGGAGGTCATATGTGGAAAAGTTCTTCGTGCCATACGAGGAAAACGCATTGCATGCCTCGGCAAAGCAGGCGGCACATCTTTAATAGTGAAGCTCTACTTCGCAAAGTACAAATCGCGAAGAAACTGGAGACACAGCGATTCCGGGTGCAGGTCCTTCATAGAACGCGGCATTCCAGCCCCGGGGATCCTCTTTTCCGGGTACCTGAGCGAATATGGAATATATGCTTTGGTTCTTGAGTACATCGATGGAGGTGTCAGAATCGATGCGGCCCTTGATTCGATGCCTGAAAAACAGATGCGTGAGAAGCTGCTCGACAGCCTCATAAAGACACTAGCAAGACATCATGCCTCGGGTGTCCTCCAGAACGACCTGCACCTTGGTAATTTTCTGACCAAGGATGAGATCATCTATTCCCTGGATGGGGATCAGGTTGTGCGCCGTGGAGCGTCCCTGGGGAAAAAGAGGTCATTAGCGAACCTTGCGCGTTTGCTGGCCAGTCTCCCGTTTATTGTTGCCGGTGACCTTGAAGCACGGATTGATGCCTATGCGCGCGAGAGAAAGTGGAGCATCTCCGATGCCGACAGGGCTGCCCTCCAGGACATGGTCTTCGGCATACGGCGTAAGAACCTGTCAGGATACCTGTCCAAGGTTATGAAATCAAAAGATCCCTTTCTTGCCTCATCTGAACAAGGCCTTTTCTCGGTCTTTGACAAACGCCATCTCGATGTGAGCCTGCCAAAGGTCTTGGAGGCATCAAAGAGGTCTATCCCCGCGAAAAGCAGCCTTGGCAAGGCAGGTTTCAGAGTTTTCACTATTGGTGATGCAGACATGCTGCTATTGTCTGCATACTGCGTTGGGCCGCTGGTGCTCAAGGGGCTCTGGAGTGCCGTCGGGGTTTGGGAAAATGCACTCATGCTGAATAGAATAGGTATT
>JBEKLI010000297.1:0-3532 GCA_050010275.1 Desulfomonilia bacterium
GCGTGCCTGCCTGGTGCGGCGCGTCGCCGGCATTCTGGGACGCGGCCAAGAGTGAGCTTGGTCTCGATGACGAAGGGTTGCGCGTCCGGCTCGGCGATGATTTCCGCAGGGTGAGCGCCCGCTACGCCGGGCCGGATCTCGGACTGTCGCCCGGGGCCACCTGGAAGAGCCCCTTCGGGATCGAGCGGACGGGCATCGGCTACGGCCAGCCCCTGTCTCACCCGCTGGCGCACGCCTCCAGCGTGAAGGACATCCTCGACTACCCCTGGCCGGATCCCGACTGGATGGACGTGAGCCACGTCAGGGCGGAGGCGGAGCGGTACGCGGGGCAGTACGCGATGCTCGGCGGCGACTGGTCGCCGTTCTGGCACGATGCCATCGATTTCATGAGCCTGGATCGATTGTACTTCCTCATGTACGACCATCCCGATGCGGCTGAAGCTCTTTTTCAGAGCGCAGGATTCCGTGGATGCACAGGAGCGTCTGGATGCCTACCTTATGGATATACTGACCGATCCCGAGGTGAGCCCGCAGGCAAAGGCGGATATTGCATATTCAACGTCCATGAAATCCATCCGGGAGGTATTTCAGGGAACAAACTTGAAGACATTGTCAGAGCTGAAAAAGATATCCCAAAAAATCGTAAAGATGATTCTTTCAGACGGCAGGGTTATGGAGGATTTTGTAAAAATCACCAGCAGCGACCATTATACCATTAAGCATTCGGTAAAGGTGGGGGTCTATGGCACTGCCATGACGATCAACCTTTTTCAGGGTAAGATCAGCAATCACAATATTGATGAACTGAGCATGGCATTTTTTCTCCATGACATCGGGATGACCAAGGTCCCGAGCACTATCCTGGATAAGGAAGAACCCTTAACCGACAGCGAATGGGAAACCATAAGGAAACACCCCCTCTGGGGGCAGGACAGGCTCAAGAAGGCAAACTACCACAGTGATGAGTCAACCGTGATTATTCTGTATCACCACGAGAGATGCAATGGGAATGGATACCCCTTTGGAAGATCAGGCAGTGAGATCCCCGTCTATGCAAAGATATGCGCCATTGCAGACACCTTTGAGTCATTGACTGCAGGGAGGCCTTTCAAATCGCCCAAGAGTCCGTTTGAGGCCCTCAAGATCATGCAAGTTGAGATGGCGCATGATTTTGATCCCGATCTGTTCAGGGCATTCATTATGCTGCTCGGCTCCGGCAGCTAAATTATCCCTGTCCGACAACAGGGTAACCCGGGGTTTTCGTTTTCGTAATGTAAACCGATCATTTCTTTTCAACAGGATAGCCGGAATCATACCACTCGTTCCAGCCTCCCTTCAGTACATAGACCTTCGTGTAGCCCCTTGATATCAGTCTGGGTGCCAGCCTGGCACTCGTCGCCTCATGCGGTCAGGCACAGTAGAGGACAAAAGTTTTGTCCTTCGGGTTAGTAACTATGCTGTCCACTGCGTCGACATCCTCCAGGCGCTTGGCTCCCTTTATCTTATATTCACTTTGTTCCCAATCAACCTGGGTGCGCACATAGAGAATGATCACATCCGTGTTGTCCAGCAGTTTTTTTAATTCATCCTTCCCCATTCGCGGGACATCTGCAGCATTGAGCGTATGAGGAAGAATACAGATGAAAATGCCCATCATAAGAACTGCAGGGTAGACACAACGAAACGTCTTTATTATTTTCATATTCTCTCCCGGTTTCCTTCCGGATAATACCGGAGGTGTTCTCTGCAGCTCTTGCGTCCACTGCAGTGGTTCATTCCTTTAAGGCATTCATCCCTCCAAGGCATTTTTAAGAAGTTGCATGACAAGGATCTGACAATGAATGATAAATAATCCTCAACCTTGACAAGTCAATGGAAGGAGAGAGTATTACGTTCATTGTGTACACAAAAGGGATATTTCACCACGAAGAGTACGAAGGTCACGAAGAAAAAAATCCTCTTGAAATTACTGACCGGGGGAAAGGATTCCAAGAATGTCCGTTTCCGCATTTCTTGGATCTTTTTCGTGCTCTTCGTATCCTTCGTGGTGAGAACAATGGGCTGGGAAAAGTTTGCAAACCATAAAAGTATGCTTCACAGAAAAGAACTATCTTTATGAACGTCCCCCCATTCCTATGAGAGCTTCAATATCCGGAAGGCTTCCGGTACGCTTTTGCCACCTTATCGAGCTCTTCTGCGATGGCCAGCAGCTCCATGTCTCGCCAACGCTTGCCCACGATCTGGATGCCGATGGGAATCCCCTCCCTGGTGTAGCCGATAGGGATCACCACCACGGGGTTGCCGGTAAGATTGAAGATGCTCGTGTATGACATGTTCGCCACCAGGTACTTCACGGGCTTGCCGTCCACGAGCACGGGGTCGGTATAGACCGGGTACGGGCCAAAGTAGCGCCAGGGGGTGATGTGCTCGAATGCCGGTGTGCAGGTCACCGGGCAGAGCAAAACATCCCTGTCCGAAAGGAAGGCATCCATGGCTGTGACGAAGAAGTCCCTTTCGGTCAGGGTTTTCAGGTACTTCTCATAACTCTGGGGGAAGACCATGGTAAGCGTCGGCACATCCTTGCGGAACGATCCTCCGAAGAGGTAACTGATGAACCTGAAAAATGATGGCTGGTACACCCCGAGCTCCATGTCCATGAGCTTTCCATAGGTAGTCCATGCCTCATGGAAGCCTATGGGGCGGGAATTATCCGTCTGAAAACCATAGAGGTCTTTGGCCTCCGGCATGGTGGCCTTCAGATGGTCATTGAAGATGGCGGGGTTCATCCGTTCCACTCTGCAGCCACTGGCTACGAGATTCTCTGTGAAGGACTTCAGGGCCTCCCTTGTCTCAGCGGTCACGGGAACACCGCCGAAGTCATCGGACCATGAGATGCGCAGGCCCTTCAGATCTTTCGCCGGCTGTCTACTCAAATCAACCCAGGGGACATCGGGATTCTTGCCATCTGGCCCTGCAATGATTGTCAGGCCAAGCCTCAGATCTTCAATGGAGCGTGCCAGTGGGCCACAGCATGCCATATGGCGGACAGCACGGAACTCGCTCCCTTTCATCCCCGGGGTGATACCCTGGGTGGACACGAAGTTCTCGGTGGGCTTGATGCCGTAGATGCCACAAAAGTGGGCCGGGATACGAATGGATCCGCCGATATCGTTTCCGATGCCGAGTGCGGTCATGCCTGCTGCCATGGCTGCTGCTTCGCCTCCGGAAGAGCCGCCTGGCGTCCTCCTGATATCCCAGGGGTTGTTTGTTCTTCCAAAAACAGGGCTATTCGTCTGGAGATCCATGGCCATGGAGGGGAGGTTGGTCTTGCCCAGGATTATAGCGCCTGCCTTTCTCACGCGATCCACGACGGTGGCATCATACTTCGGCACGTAATCGGCCAGTTCCGTCAGGCTGTTCGTGGTCCTCATCCCCTTTGTGGCGTAGTTGTCTTTGATGGTCACCGGCACCCCATGAAGCGGCCCCCAGATCTCGCCACGACTTAGTGCCTCGTCCGCCTCCTGGGCACGCT
>JBEKLI010000298.1:0-3531 GCA_050010275.1 Desulfomonilia bacterium
GTGGCGGAGAGGTGACCGAAGGTATGGACCGCCGATGGGTCGGTAAAATCATCGGCAGGGACATAGACGGCCTGGATCGAAGTGATGGCGCCGGTAGATGTGTTGCAGATACGCTCCTCAAGCTCGGCCAGCTCCGTTCCCAAGGTGGGCTGATAGCCGAGCCTTGAGGGAAGCTGCCCCATGAGCCCGGACACCTCGGAGCCGGACTGGATAAAGCGGAAGATGTTGTCCATCATGAGGAGTACATCCTGGTGCATATCGTCGCGGAAGTATTCCGCGGCAGTAAGCGCCGCATGGCCGACCCGGAACCGGGCACCGGGCGGTTCGTTCATCTGGCCGAAGACCATGACGGTATTGTCAAGAACACCTGCTGTCACCATGTCGCGATAGATCTCTTCACCCTCACGGCAGCGCTCGCCGATACCGCAGAATATGCTGACCCCGTGATGCTTCTTCACGGTGTTGTTGATCATTTCGGTGATGAGCACGGTCTTTCCCACTCCTGCGCCGCCGAACAGGCCCGCCTTGCCCCCACGCTCGAGGGGGGCAAGAACATCGATGGCCTTGATTCCTGTCTCGAATATCTCCGAGATCGTGGACTGCTCTGTCAAGGGGACCGTCTTTTGGTGGATTGAGCGCAACTCCCCCTGAAGATCGCCCTTCGTGTCAATGGGGTGGCCGAAGACATTTATAACCCTTCCCAGGAGGTTCTTCCCCACCGGGACCTGGAGAGGATTTCCGGTATCAAGAACCACCGACCCTCGTGCAAGCCCCTGGGTGGGTGTAAGCGCTATTCCACGGACAAGGTTTTCGCTCAGGTGTGTATTCACTTCGATAACAATATCCTTGTTATCACCGGCGAGGAGCACATGGTATATCTCTGGTATATGTAAAGGAAACTGGGCATCAACTACACTGCCCCGAATGGAGACTACAGTTCCCATATTGGATTGTTCACCCATGAGTGTCTGGATACCTCCTTCCCTATGTGAATCATACAATCATCAAATTCTATACACATCCCCTTGAGGAAATTAAATAAAGCTATTGATACTTAATTAAAGGGGGATTCAGGCTGAGTCAAGGGTTTATGTTTGTTTCCATGAATAAAAACATCTCAAGAGTAAAATTATCCTGTGGGAAATGGTTTAGACATATCGGCTTGATAGTTCAGTATTGCCTATTGCCGATTCAGCGAAGATATGTACAAGCCCCATAGAAGCGGTCGCGATAATAGGAACTGGTAAGTGAGTCGGCACAGATGGTCTTTCCTGTTCCCGGGGCATGGATAAACTTGTCATCACCGATGTAGATGCCGACATGGCTGACGCGGCCGCTGCTGGATGTGGCAAAGAAGACTAGGTCTCCTTTTTCCAGCTGGTCCTTCGTAACGGGCATGCCGCTCTTATACTGTTCTTCTGAGGTGCGCGGCACGTTTAAGCCGTTGAGCTGGTAGACGGCCATAACAAGCCCGCTGCAGTCAAGCGGGGCATTGAGCGAACAGCTTCCCCACTGATAGGGCAGGCCTATGAAGCTCTGTGCAGTATCCACGAGCTCATCCCGGACGGTTCCTTCACCTTCATGTCTGCCGCGTGCGATTGCATATTCGCCGGGTTTCACTACATAGAACACATCGATAATGCCGAGCTGCTGCAGCCTGCGGGCCTCGCCAAGGGCATTACCCTGGGATGCGTAGTTCCCGAATCGGACCTTGTACAGCCCGGAGCTGTGGGCGAAATAGAATGCATCAAGCCCCTGCTTCTCCAACTTCTTGGTGAGTCGGGCGGCATTGTCCACCTGTGAGAAGGCCCCGACCTGGATGGAATAGCCCATCTTCTGCGGGGCAGTGTAGGTTTGGGGCTTTGCCTTGAACCTTGTTTGGTATGGAGGAATTACCATTTTGTGGGTTGCACAACCAGACAGAAAGAGTGAGAAAATAAGTATAACCGGAATAGCCAAGATACCGGCCTGCAACTTAAATCTTCCCATCGCCCTCCCTCATGAGCACCAGGAGTGCCGCCTAAACACTGGAATGCAGATGAGTTC
This sequence comes from Desulfomonilia bacterium, assembly GCA_050010275.1. Lineage (GTDB taxonomy): Bacteria > Desulfobacterota > Desulfomonilia > UBA1062 > UBA1062 > MWEI01. The sequence goes on from JBEKLI010000298.1 coordinate 2,047, forward strand.
TGCTTTGCTTAATAACAACTTGCAAGGCCTTTGTCCATATTCATTTTTTTAAAACGGCTTGTAATGCAAGGCTGTGGGGAGTAAGCCTTACACTCCTCATAGATGCCGTATGAAACTCACTCGCTCATCGGCTGACGAACATTTATTGACACTTACATACATTCAATATAACCCTAATCCTGTTTCTTAAAGAGATAATCATAAGGGGTCGTAATGCATCTTTTCGACTATGACATTTCATTGTCGCACGAGGAACCTTTTCATTTTAAAGGGCCGGTCACTGATAACTGGTCAATCAATGGCACACCCAATGGTGGCTATCTCATTGCCATATTGGCCAATGCAATGCTCCAGAATAGCGAAAAGAGAACAACACCCATAGTAACGGCAAATTACTTATCCCGGTGCGTACCTGGTGAAGCAGATTTGTACGTGGAAGAGTTCTCGCGGTCTACCCAGTTTAATCGCTTTCAGGTCAGACTCCTCCAGGAAGGAAAAGAAAGGGTCCGTGCACTCGGCACCTTTGCCGATGAAAAGAATGAGTGCTTCCTGGAACGATATGAGACCAAGGAGCCCGGGATATCCCCTCTTGGGGAATGCATCCCTGTTCCGGAGATTCCGGAGTTCACGCTTCTCAACCAGATGGACATGAGGCTTGACCCAATGTGCGCCGGGTGGATGCAGGGCATCCTGGCGGACAAATCTGAAATGAAAGGATGGATCACCTTTAAAAATCCACGGGCTCATGATCTTCTCTCTGTCCCCGGTGTAGCTCAGAGATGAAGGAGATGATCAACATGCTTCTGAAGGCAGGCGCGGATGTGAAGGCGAAAGACAATGCGGGCAAAACGGCTTTTAAGTACGCACAACAATATGCGAAGCTGAAAGGCACCGACGCCTATCGACAGCTTCAGGAAGCATCACAGTGAGCTGGAAGAGGCTTTCGGGGTGTCATCACACGGCAGACCCTCCGCGGATCGCGCCACTGGCCCGTCACGGAGCACGCTTCAAGGATCTGAAGGCCGAACTCGTAGAAGTCTCTATAAAAATGTGCAAAAGGAGGAGCCAATCCACAGATCCGACAGTGAATGAGACGATCAAATCTAGAAATATGGCGGTGGAGAAGCGTGTGGGCGATCAAGTGTTTGGTTCAGGATTAGATTTCGTCTCTCCCCGCCCTGGCCATAGGCACTTGATAGGTATTGACATGTGACCGGGCGAGCATACACTGAAGCCAATATGTGCTGACACGATCTGGCGAAGTCTCTCGCGAAGTGAGGCGACTTCAATGTCGTGTTCCCGATCTCCTATTGCTCAACTTTCAAAACACCAAAAGATTCCCAAAGATAGCGGTCCACCACCACGCACGACGGACTTGTCTCGCGGGCTTGAATGGTTGTGACCAAGGAGGAACCCAAATGAGAAAGCTTGTAGTCGTTACTGTAGTACTTGCGGCCCTCGTCGCTCTGGCTTTGACAGGTTGTC
>JBEKLI010000299.1:0-3520 GCA_050010275.1 Desulfomonilia bacterium
AGGACCGCACCAAACCCGAGTGTGGGGGCGGTGGTCGTGAAGGACGGCCGGGTTGTGGGTAAAGGGTTCCATCCCAAGGCAGGTCTTCCCCATGCAGAGGTCTATGCGTTAAAGGAAGCGCTCGGTAAGGCGAGCGGCGCAACCCTGTATGTGACCCTGGAGCCGTGCAATCACTTCGGCAAGACCCCGCCGTGCAGCGAGGCCGTTATCAATGCAGGCATATCCCGTGTCATGGTGGGAACCCTCGACCCGAACCCGATCGTGGCGGGCAAAGGGATTAAACGGCTCAAGGATGCAGGTATCCATGTTGTAGTGGGCCTATGTGAGGATGAATGCAAGGACCTCATCGCCTGGTATGCAACATGGTTGATCAAAGACCGGCCATACGTTATCCTGAAGGCTGCAATCACCCTTGACGGCCGCATTGCAGCGGCAACAGGCGATTCCCGGTGGATCAGCTCGGAGGGATCCAGACGCCATGTGCATGAGCTGCGGAACCGTGTGGACGGCGTCATGGTAGGCCTCGGCACAGTCGTCACAGATGACCCGATGCTCACCTGCCGCATGGAGGACGGCCGTGATCCGGTCAGGATAATCCTCGACCCGGAGTTCAGAGTCCCCAAAGATGCAAGGTGCCTGGGGCAGGGCTCAGTAGTGTTCACCGCAAAACCGCCCGATACCAGACCGGAGATCATTGAACTGGGCACCAAGGTGGTGCAGATGGAGGCGGACTCTCCCGGCATGCTCCCCTGGACTTCAATGCTTGAACACCTTGCTAAGATGGGGCTTCACGCCGTTATGGTGGAAGGCGGCAGTGGTGTTTATTCGAGCCTGCTCAAGAGCGGATATGTGGATAAGCTTCTCCTGTTTATTGCGCCAAGGATCCTTGGCGGAGGCATACCGCTGGTAGATTGGGGTAAACCTGAGCGGATTGCGGATTCCTTAAAGATTGTGATAACGAAGGTGCATCTTCTGGGCGGGGATATCCTTGTGGAAGGGGCTGTGGAGGGCTAGTATGTTTACCGGTATCATCGAGTCAGTGGGAAAGCTCGTCTCGAAGCGTGTCCATGGCCTGGGTGTCGAGATCGAGATCGATACGGGACTGGATCTGTCGGGTGACGCAAGGGGCGACAGCGTGGCCGTAGACGGGGTGTGCCTGACCATCACGAAGAAAAAAGGGTCTGTATTTGCAGCCAGTGCCTCACGGGAAACCATCTCCCGCTCCACCCTGGGAGATATCAGACCCGGCGCCAAGGTAAATATCGAGAGGGCGCTGACGCTCTCATCCCGACTTGGAGGCCATATCGTGCTCGGCCATGTGGATACCGTGGGCACAATCCTCCAGAAGGATCCTGCAGGAGAGTCGATCCGTATGAAGGTGGGCTTTGAGAAGGCCTATGCAAAATATGTAGTGGAGAAGGGTTCAATCGCCCTCGACGGTCTGTCTCTCACCATCAATGAGATCTTTTCTGAGGCCTTTAGCGTAAACATCATCGAGCATACGGCCCTATCCACTTCCTTGACACTCAAAACCGCCGGTGTTAGGGTAAACCTTGAATTCGACGTTCTGGGCAAGTATGTGGAAAACCTGCTGAACAAGGACAAAGGCGGCAACCTTCAAGACCTTCTCAAAAAGCAGGGGTTTCTCAGATAGGAGTAGACCTGTATGCCCACGTGCACCGTGGAAGAAGCGCTTCAAGATCTCAAACAAGGGAGGATGATCATCCTTGTTGATGATGAGGACCGTGAGAACGAGGGCGACCTCACCATGGCGGCAGAGTTTATAACTCCTGATGCCATAAACTTCATGGCCAAAAACGGGCGCGGCCTGGTGTGTCTGGCATTGGATCCGGATATCGCAGACAGGCTCGACCTGCATCCCATGGTCAGAGACAACACGAGCAAGTTCGGGACAGGTTTCACGGTTTCCGTCGAGGCGAAAAAGGGTGTGACGACAGGCATTTCGGCGGCCGACAGGGCCGTGACCATCCGTACCGCCATCGCCCCCGACAGCAGGGCTGGCGACCTTGCGCGGCCGGGCCATATCTTTCCTATACGCGCCAAACAGGGCGGGGTGCTCGTCCGGACAGGCCAGACCGAGGGCTCGGTTGATCTGTGCAGGATGGCGGGCTTAAGACCTGGGGCAGTGATTTGCGAGGTCATGAACGATGACGGGACCATGGCGCGCATGCCCCAGCTGGAGGTGTTCGCAGCAACGCATGGCCTGAAGATCTGCACCATTGCCGACATCATAGCCTACCGCATCAGAAATGAGATCCTGGTGCGCGAGGTAGTCCGCGCCAAGCTTCCAACCGAATTCGGCACCTTCGAGCTTGTTGGCTTTGACAATGACATCGACGACAAGGAACATGTAGCGCTTGTCAAGGGTGATATCACTCCGGATGAGCCGGTCCTGGTCCGTGTCCACTCAGAATGCCTTACCGGAGACATGTTTCATTCCATACGCTGCGACTGCGGCGACCAGCTCCACCGGGCAATGGAGATGATCGAAGATGAAGGAAAGGGCGTCATCGTATATATGCGGCAGGAAGGCCGGGGCATCGGGCTTATCAACAAGCTCAAGGCCTACCACCTTCAGGACAAGGGCCGGGACACAGTCGAGGCCAACATAGAGCTGGGGTTCGCCCCGGACCTGAGGGATTACGGCATAGGTGCGCAGATCCTTGTGTACCTGGGGGTGCGCAAGATGAGGCTCATGACTAACAACCCCAAAAAGATCATCGGGCTTGAGGGCTATGGCCTGGAGATCGTCGAGCGGGTTGCAATCGAGATTCCGCCCACACAGGAGAACCAGCGATACTTGAAGACCAAGAAAGATAAGATGGGACATATTTTGGAGGTGGTATAGATGGCGCATGTCATTGAAGGCAAACTGCTCGGCAAAGGGAAGAAGGTTGCGATCATAGCAAGCCGGTTCAACGACTTCATCACTGCGCGGCTCATGGAAGGGGCGCTCGACGCGCTCAACCGGCACGGGGTCTCCGACAAGGACATTACCATCTACCGTGTACCCGGCGCATTCGAGATACCATCGGCGGCCAAGAGGCTTGCTGCTCTCGCTGATACCGACGGTATTATCTGCCTGGGTGCGGTCATCAGGGGTTCCACTCCGCATTTCGATTATGTGGCCTCCGAGGTAAGCAAGGGCGTAGCCCTGGTGGGGCTGGAGGCCAAGATGCCCGTGATCTTCGGGGTACTTACGACAGACACCATAGAACAGGCCATTGAACGGGCAGGAACCAAGGGGGGCAACAAGGGATTTGATGCCGCCATGGCCTTGCTTGAGATGATGGACCTTTTCTCACAGATCTGAATCGTTTTTATGAAGCTGAGAACCCGGGCACGGGAGGTGGCGCTTCAATACCTGTACCAGATCGACATAACCAGCAGCCACACGGAAAAGACACTTAAGGATTTCTTTGAGCACTTCGTCGAAGGAAAGGACAAAGATCTTGTCCCCTATGCAAAAGAACTGGTTGAAGGGGTATGCGAGCACCTG
>JBEKLI010000300.1:0-3520 GCA_050010275.1 Desulfomonilia bacterium
TGTTACACGGACGAGGATATGTGGGCTGTACACGACGCAAAGGTCGCCAAATAGTTTTTATTCGAGGGAAGGGGGAACAATACCATGGATTTCAGGGAACTGCTGAAGACGAGGCGTGCTGTAAGGGAATTCAAAGACAGGCCGGTTCCGGTCTCTCTCATCAAGGAGATCATCGGCGACTGCATCCAGGCGCCCAATGCAGGGAATGTCCAGCCATGGGCTTTCATAATCATCACTGAGAGCGGTGTTATGAAAAGGATCTCGGATGAGAGCAAGAAGAACATCTTAAAGGAGCTCGTCGAAAATCCTCAATCGACCCTGATAAAATATAAGCCCATTTTAGAGTCCGCAGAGTTCAATGTATTCTACAATGCCCCGTGTGTCGTCTACATCGCAGGGTCAAAGGAGGTACGGTCCGCCACGGTTGACTGCGCACTGGCAGCCGCCTATTTCATGCTCTCGGCTGCAGACCGGGGGCTCGGTACATGCTGGATCGACCTGGGATCGGTGATAAGAGACCCCGTCTTGAAAAAGGAGATCGGCCTGGGCGATAGCCATATGATCGTAGCCACGTTGGCGCTGGGATACCCTGCCCGGATACCGGAGACACCCCCGAGGAATGAACCCTTCATCCTTAAAGTCGTCTCCTAGCGGCTACGTGACTTTCCTGACTTGGTCTTCCTCAACTGCATCGCACGATCTTCGGCTGAGAGCAGGCAGTTGCGGGCGCATTCATCGTCGCACCTGCCGTCACAGGGCTCCACATGGATGGTCACGTTGGAGTTTGGAAGCCTGTCATAGATCATATGGGTGATGTCGTCTGTAATGCGGTGGGACTTTTCTACGCTCATCTGCGGGTCCACCAGCATGTGGAATTCAATGAAACGGACGCTTCCCGCCTTCCTGGTTTTCAGCTTATGGTAGCCGTGCACATCGGGGTGCATGCTCGCAATAAGGTCCCTGATCAAAGTCCTCTCAGCGGTAGGTAATGTGTGATCCAAGAGGTCCCGCGCAGACTCTTTGGTGAGCACCCATGCAGCATGGATGATGAGTCCGGCAACGGCAATGGCGGCCAGGGAGTCTATCCAGTTGAGAGGAACCCCGGGCATGACCCATTTCCCCATCCAGATGAGGAACAGACCGCCCATCACGCCCGCTGAGGTATAGACATCGGTTCTTAAGTGCCATGCGTCAGCCTTCAGTGCCACGGAATCCGTTTTATTCCCTATTTCGAGGAGCCTCTCTGAAACGAGTATGTTCACGATACACGAAACCAGCATTACTCCGACACCCCACGAGGCGGCTTCGAGCGGCCGGGGATGCATCAGTCTTTTTATGGCTTCATAGATTATCCAGGCCGCAGCAAGAAAGATCAGCACTGCCTCCACCGTACCGGAGATGTTCTCGATCTTACCGTGGCCGAACGGGTGATCCTTGTCTGCGGGTTTGCCTGAATTCTTCACGGAAATATACGCTATCACGGCTGCTATGAGATCGACACCGGAGTGGATGGCTTCGGATATGATGGAGACAGAACCGATCATTAAACCGACAAGGACCTTCATGATGATTAAAAAACTGTTTGATATGATTGATAATCTTGCAACACTTATCTTTTCTTTCGCTGTTTCCATCAGGCCATCCGGAAAAGGTATAATTAGTTCAGTGAAAGTATATACCAGATAAAAGTGACTGGTGACTATTAATTTTAATCCCCTTGAATATTCCCCCTGCATTTAGTACGCATGTCTTCAAGAGAAGTTTCCGTAGAAGGGGGAATTCATGAAAGGATCAAGAACAAGAGTCCAGGTTGTGCTTCTGTTGATTCTCTTCGTGTCACTGGCAGCTGCAGGGTTCTATTATCTTGAATGGGAGAAGCCGACGATCAGCCTGGATAAATCCTTTGATGCCATTGGGAAGACCAGGGATGTCACTATAACGCTTCGTGATAAACGAAGCGGCATCAGGAACTTCAGCGTAGCCTTGGTACAGGACAAACATGAATTCGTCATCGCATCGGAAGAGATCCCCTCCAAGGGGGCTTATGAGAAGGTTGTTGCGGTGAAGATCGTGCCCAAGGAACTTAAGGTCAAAGATGGGGAGGCTCTCTTCACCGTGAAGGCCACAGACTTCTCTCCCTTGAGAAATACTTCCGTGCTGCAGGCCAAGGTCATCATAGATTCCACACCTCCCCGCATCGCACTTCTTACACGGGCGCACAATATAAATCCCGGAGGGACCTGCCTTGCTATCTACCGGGTTACCAAGGCGGTTCAGGTAAGCGGGGTCAAGTGTGGTAATGCCTTTTTCACAGGCTACCTGGTCCAGAACCAAGGAAAACCGTATCATGTATGCTATTTCGCCGTACCCCGCGATGTGAGCAACAGCACGGTCATGGCTGTCAGTGCTGTGGACAGGGCAGGTAATCAGGCCATAGTGGGTATTCCGTTCTACATCCGCAGCGTCAGGCCTTTCCGCAAAGACACCGTTACCGTGAGTGATTCCTTCGTGCAGCAAAAGGCCGTGGAATTCCAGGAAGAGGATTCAAAATTATCAGGGAAATCCCCGGAAGAAATCTTTGCATACGTGAACACACAGCTCCGTGTGGAAGACGACAAAAAGATACAGACAATATGCTTGAAAACCGGCAACAAACAGCTCTGGCAGGGGATCTTCCTCAGGTTGAAGAACGGCGCGCCCAAGGCGCTCTTTGGTGACGAGCGCACCTATCTTTACCAGGGCAAATCCATGGGGACCAGCGTTCATCTCGGGATAGACCTTGCATCCACCGCCCAGGCGAATATAGAGGCGGCGAACAGTGGGGTTGTTTTGTATGCAGGAAACTTGGGTATCTACGGGAACTCTGTAATCATCGACCATGGCCAGGGGATCAGCAGCCAATACGGCCATATGAGCTCCATTTCGGTGAAAGAAGGCCAGCAGGTCACCAAGGGGCAGATCATCGGCAATACCGGGGCCACCGGCTTTGCAGGAGGCGACCATCTGCATTTCAGCGTGCTTGTCGGCGGGGTCTTTGTAGATCCTAAAGAATGGTGGGACCCCCACTGGATAAAAGACAACGTGGAGCACAAGTTCGAGCTCGCCAAGACGCTGTGAACTTACAGCCATGAGGTATCAGCGAGTTTAGGGGCACCGGCCTTCATGGCGGCCGTCGGCACGAGCCCAAAATGAATCTCCCTCGACCCTTTCACGGGGGAGAAGGGCGGGGTGATGAGGCCGCCGTTAGACGGCACGACAGCATCAGCAAATACTGGTAACCCCGCAGGTCAGAGTCTGGCATGCCCTGCTCCTGTCACGGTAGATCGTGACCCCCTTACATTTCATCTCATGGGCAAGCAGCAAGGTCTTCTTGATCTCATCGAGTGATACCTGTGAAGAAAAATTGATGGTCTTGGAAACGGCATTATCCGTATGGGCCTGGAAGGCAGCCTGGATTGCGACATGTCTGGCAGGCGGGATCTTGGTTGCTGTTGCAAAGAGGGCCTTCAGCTTGCGTGGT
>JBEKLI010000301.1:0-3519 GCA_050010275.1 Desulfomonilia bacterium
GGGATCGGCGCTGTCCGACAGCACAATCGCCGCGGGCGAATCGGGATGGTGCAACTCATCCATCTTGTCTTTCAGTGGATCCGGCAGAAGGGGCTGGCTGATAATCAGCACATCGAGGTGCATGTGCGGCAAGGTCCGGAAATGAAGGATTGACACCCGGCCAAATTAGTTTTATACAAAACCATTATGGAGATTAGTGACACCAACTTCCTTTACATCATCACTAACATCCGCCAGCGGCTCTTCAGGTTTCTGGGCAAAGAACTCTCGAAGAAAAATATCGACGGCATAGCGCCCTCCTACGGTGATATCCTCTTTGTCCTTGACCGGAAGGGTACCGTCACACTGCAGGAGGTTGCAAAACATACCATTAAGGACAAGTCGACGATTTCTTCGGTCATCAACAAGCTGGAGTCCGGCGGCTATATCATGAAGGAAAAGGATGTGAGCGACGGACGCTACACATACCTGACCCTGACGGCCAAGGCAAAGAAACTCAGGCCTGTCCTGTTCGCGATATCGAAGAAGATGAATACAAAGCTGTTCGAGGGGTTCAGCGGGGAAGAGAAGGAGACCTTATTCAGGCTCATGGAGAAGGTTTGCAAGAACCTTTAGCAGGGACATTTTTTAATCCCTGATGGTTGGGTACAAAACTAATGTGTGTGATGAACTCGAAGAGGAATAAGGCCCATGAAACAAACCGTTGAGATCAAACGTCGAGAAGGCCGACAGTACCTCGAAGATCCGTAACAACTTTCTCGATACATGGTTTTTTGAAAATGAAAAACACCCATAATCAGAGGTGAAGCAGTGATAGAGACAGCAGAATTTGAGCAGGTAACCCAGATACGCATGAGCAGGGAACTCGACGGAAAGCCGGTCTACTGGGTGGCGGCCCACCTGGTGGACGGGCTCCTCATAGACACCGGGTGCAGCCATACCTCGCAGGAACTCGCTTCTTTCCTGGAAGGGAAAGGACTCGATCAGGCGGTCAACACCCACTATCATGAAGACCATATGGGCGGGAATCATGACATCATGGGGCGCTTCGGCGTGGATATCCATGCACACCCGGTATCCATCCCCCTGATCGCTCATAAGTTCGATCTCTATCCCTACCAGGAGATTGCCTGGGGCTATCCGGTGCCCACAACGGTGAAATCCATCCCCGATGTCGTAAGCACGGATCACTACGCCTTCCAGGTCGTGGAGACCCCGGGGCACTGTCCAGGCCACATCTGCCTGCTCGAACCATCAAAGGGATGGTGCTTCACGGGCGATCTTTTTGCCCGGGAGAACCCGAAGTTCATCAGGCCCGAGGAGAATATCGGGCAGATCATAGAGTCCATGCGCAAGATCATCGAGCTCCCCACCGAACGGCTCGTCCTGTTCACCGCAGTGGGAAAGATCGTTCAGGACGGGAGAAAGGCCCTGGATCAGTGCATCGGCTACCTCACGGACCTTGCAGTAAAGGTTCAACGACTCCATCGCTCAGGTGTGGCCGTTGAGGAGATCATGCAGCAGGAATTCGGAGGCGAACACCCCTTTGCCCAGCTCACAAATAACCAGTTCTCCACGTACAATCTGGTGCGTTCGTTACTGGAGACGGTGTCATACCTCAGGATGAAAAACCATCGGTTGGCCTGAATAAGTGCTCGGTTGCGGCATCTGTTCCGAGATCTGTGCAAACAGTTCAATGTCAATGGCCGTGGAGCCGAGGAGGATACTGCAGGCAACCGAGCCGGGTCCGTCCACGATGACAAAAGTCTTTTTCTTACCTCTCTTCATGTTTCTGATATTCACCGGTTATAAAATGGGCAAGAAAGTGACAATATAAAATACTTTCTAAGCAGGGCCCCAGGAATAGCGATGTGATTCAATGACTCACTTCTGCCAATAGATGGGGCTCCGTTCATCCCTAGCCTTTTTGATATATTCTCTCCTTGCCTTGTCGGTCGATGTGAAAAGTTTTTCAGGGAAGAGTGCCACCCGACGATTACAACTGGGATTCGGACACTTACCCTTGTACTGGTAAGCGATCGTATCATCGATCTCTGTGAAAAATTTTGACCTGCATAGGCCATGTCCGTAAAGAGCCACTCTATGAGCTTCTTTCATGTCGTATCTCCCATTCGAGTTCATCCGCAACATTTGATTATTATTCAATAAACGTGCCAGGGTGGAAATATGCCTCATCAACAACGGACATATCACCTGAAATGCCTGTTAAAATATATAGATAGATGTATTTCGATTTATCTCATGAAACCTTGGTAGGGGATATAACGTTCCATGAAAATGCCACAAAAAGGTAAGTTCACAGGAAAATAAGCAACAGCCATGGGTTTAAGGGTTTGTCATGACCTTAAAGATTGATGATCTCTGAAAAATTTCATAAGGTATTCGGCTCACGTATCATCTCCCCAGATAAAATAATCATGGTAGTCGGCCGGAATGAGTGCCTTGTTGACTTCGAACAGTTCAATGAGCACATGGTCCGGTGCCGGCACCATGATGTATTTCATGAATGCCAGGTCGACCACAGGTTTGTTGAATTCGACACCTTCCGATTTCATGCGCTGATAGTCTCTTTCAACATCATCTGTCTGTATGCCGAAATGGTGGATACTGCCGCGACCGGGCATTTTCGGGGGCTGATCGTAAAAATGGATCCTGCCGGTACCGACCTTCATGAAGACATTCCGTGCACCCGCGACTTCCATATCGAGAACGATAACTCCTCCGAAGAAGGTTTTGTAAAAGGCCAGACTCTTTTTCATATCCGATGCAAAGACATGAACATGGTGTATGTGATGGGGCATAATTTTCTCCTCATGCTTTTTTGTTTTTGTTGTCCGGATCTCGCTTCAAGGCCTTGTGCGGAGGGGATGCCTCGCCGGATGCAGGGCGCTCAGCATGGCACTTGGCCCAGGTGTTGAACTGATTGATGATTTTGCCCAATGCAATGCCTTCCTCGGTGATGATATATCCTTCCCCCCCGCGGAGCTCTATGATCCCGGCCTCGCGCAATTCCGACAGTCGGGAGTTGAGCACGGTCGGGGAAATGTCTCCACATAATTTTTGAAGGGCTCTGAATCGGCTGGGGCCGTTTAGATGAAGTTCCCAAAGAATCCTTAAGCACCATCGCCTGCCCAAAAGATTCAGAACCGCAATAATGGGGCGCCCGGTTTGAGGGCTCCCAACCTTTGTACCAGGTTTCAATGTCGGCATGGCTCCTCCTGCTGTATGATACACTAAATGTAGCGCTACATGATCAGTAGCGATATGCGAATGAAAAGTCAAGCGCAAAGGGTTCGGGGATGAAAGGGGTCATTCAGGAACAGGGGGGAGACTATTACGATTGACTCTTCTTAAATACAATTGTCAACGATGCCGTCTCGACCGAAGGGAGAGATCTTAGAGCACAATTTCTCAATGAAGTTCGTAATGACCCAAAAGAGTCGCTTCTCCTCTTGCAGAAGAAGGACTTCGAAGAGGGGGAGATAAAACGTCCCCGAT
>JBEKLI010000302.1:0-3508 GCA_050010275.1 Desulfomonilia bacterium
ATAGACGATGCTGCCTGAATCAGGCTTTTCCAACCCCCCGAGCAGATGCAGCAATGTACTTTTCCCCGATCCTGAAGCCCCCACAATGGCGATGCCTTCCGCATGGTGCACGTTAAGGTTCACACCCTTGAGCACCTCAATAACCTCAGGTCCTTTGTGAAAGGACTTGTGGAGGTCCTCTACGGTGAGAACAAGCTCATCCTTCATAACGGATTACCTCCACAGGGTCTTGTTTTGCGGCCTGTCTGGCAGGGTATATGGTGGCGAAGAATGACAGCAGCACCGATGCCACTACGATGAGGGTTACCTCAAGGGCATCCACCTTGGTGGGCAGGCCCGTGATGTAGTACACATCTTTGGGCATGACTTGGATATGAAAGACGAATTCAACGGCAGCCACAACGGCATTAAGGTTGTAGGTGAGCAGGAGTCCCAGTACGAGTCCCACGGCTGTACCGGTGATGCCGATGGTCATGCCGACCGTGATGAAGATTTTCAGAATCTGCTCGGTAGTGGCCCCCATGGACTTTAAGATTGCAATCTCTTTGCGCTTCTCCATGACCATCATGATGAGTGTGCTGATGATGCTGAATGCGGCCACCAGGATGATGAAAAGCAGGATGATGAACATGATGGTCTTCTCAAGCCTCAGTGCGGAGAAGAGGCTCCTGTTCATGTCCTTCCATGTCTTTGCCCAGAAACCTTCTTTCAGGTGTTGAAGGATGGTCTTGGATATGGTTTCGGCCTGGTAGATATCGGCTACCTTGACTTCAACGCCTGAAGCCATGTCCAACATGAACAGTTTTTTTGCCGCTGCAAGCGAGATGTAGACCATGTTGCTGTCGAATTCATACATGCCCGTGGAGAAGATGCCCCGGACAATAAAGGTCATGGACTTGGGGATCATACCCAAGGGGGTTATGGTGCCCATGGGAGAGATCAGCGTCACGGCATCACCCACAGTGAGGCCGGATGAGACGGCCAGCTCTGAGCCCACCAAAACACCCGCATTATCCAGTCTGCTCGTGCCGCGAGAAATGATATCTTTCAGGCGGATGACCCGAGAGGCGCTTTCAGGATCTATACCTCTGATAACAGCCCCGGATATCCCTCCGGGTGATGAAACAAGACCCTGGGACAGGATGAAAGGGGTGGCGGCCACAACCCCCGTTACTTTCGTTGCGACATCCATTACTGCCTTCGGATCGCTGATGCCGCCATTGTAATGGGAGATGACGATATGAGACTGCGTGCCCAAGAGCTTGGTCGTGATGTCATTCTCAAAGCCGTTCATCACGGAAAGGACTACGATCAGCGCCATGACGCCGATGGCTATACCCACCACGGACAGACCGGAAGTAAAGCTGATGAAGCCCTGGCTCTTCTTGGCCCGGAGATATTTCTTGGCAACGATGAACTCGAATCTCAGGATGACTCTCCTTTTCGAAGCAGGGGGAAGAGGATGACGTCCCTGATGGAAGGGCTATCCGTCAAGAGCATAACGAGCCGGTCGATGCCGATGCCTTCACCTGCAGCCGGTGCCATGCCGTACTCAAGTGCCCTGAGGTAATCCTCATCGACTTCCGACGGCCCTTCCTTCTTGCGGACCTGCTCTAAGAAACGCTCTCGCTGGTCGAGGGGGTCGTTCAGCTCGCTGAAGGCATTCGCAATCTCGCGGCCAGCGATGTAGAGCTCAAAGCGGTCAACTATGCCCGGGTCGTCGTTGTTCTTCCTTGAGAGCGGAGAGACCTCGGTAGGATAGGAGGTGATAAATGTAGGATCAATAAGTTTGTCTTCAGCGGTGGTCTCGAAGATGATGAGCTGGAGATCGCCTAAGGATTCGTCTCCTTGAAGTTCGATGCCGGCGTTCCTGCAGAAGGCCCTGGCCTTGTTGAGATCCTCCAGGACCTCAGGGACGACGCCCCCTATCTCACAGGCGGCGGCCTTCAGGGTATGGCGCTTCCACGGCGGAGTCAGATCTATGGTGGCACCCTGGTAGGTAATGACGGTTGTTCCCAGCACTTCCTTGGCCACCGTCGAGATCATATCCTCTGTGAAGGCCATAAGGTCTGAATAGTCGGCATAGGCCATGTAGAATTCCATCATGGTGAACTCTGGATTATGCCTGGTTGATATGCCCTCATTGCGGAAGTTGCGGTTGATCTCGTAGACCCGCTCGAACCCGCCTACCAAGAGCCTCTTGAGGTAAAGCTCGGGTGCGATCCTCAGGTACAGATCCATGTCCAGTGCGTTATGGTGCGTAAGGAACGGCTTTGCCGTGGCCCCTCCGGGGATGCTCTGCATCATGGGCGTCTCCACCTCTATGAAGGAAAATGAGTCCATGTATCGGCGAAGCGAGGTGATGATCCTGGTCCGAGTCAGGAAGGTCTGCTTCACCTCGGGTGAGACGATGAGATCGACATAACGCTGGCGGTACCTGGTCTCCACGTCTTTCAGGCCGTGCCACTTCTCAGGCAGAGGCCTGAAAGACTTTGTGAGCAGCTCGAAACCCTGCACATAGACGCTAAGCTCGCCCGTCTTGGTCTTGACGGGTGTGCCCCACAGGCCGATGATGTCGCCGATATCGAGCCTCTTGAAGAGCTCGTAGGCATCCTTGCCGAGCTTCGCCTCTTCGAAGAAGGCCTGGAGCTTGCCCGTGCCGTCCAAGAAGTGGATGAAGGAGGCCTTGCCGAATTTACGGGCGGCAATGATCCTGCCCGCCATGCGATGAACATCTTGTATTGCAAGGAGTTCCTCGGCGTTTCGCTCTTGATAGAGAGAGATATAGGCAGAAACATCGGTGTCTTTCCTATACGTATTGGGGAAATGCTTAACGAGCGATTCCCGCTTCAATTGGTCGAACTTCTCGATCCGCTGGCGTATGAGCCGGTTCACATCTTCCACGTGCATATCTCCACATGCTTCAAATTGAGCGCATATATAGTTAATTTCCTGCACCGAGTCAATAAAACACCAATACGGGATAGAAGGTTGCGGGTGATTCCTCTGGTAAGGGGTAAGCCCTTCGGGTAAAATCGTATCACAGGAAAAACCATGGGACTTTCTGTATACGAAAAAAACGTACTCATCGACCTTGCCCGCAGCGCTGTAAAAGGCTTCATGGAAAAGGGCCTTCAGGATGACCTTGCTGATACAGGGAGCTTCCCTCAGTCCCTCACCGAGGAAAAAGGTGTCTTTGTAGCCATCTACCGGGGAAGCGAGCTCAGGGGGTGCATGGGGAACGTCCTTGCTGTAATGCCCATTTGGCTCTCATGTATGGAGAACGCCCGAAACGCTGCCTATAAGGATCCCCGGTTCACGCCGCTTCACATAAATGAGCTGGACTACCTGAGTTTCGAGATCGCCATACTAGACACTCCAAGGCCTCTGTCGGACATCTCAGAGCTTCAGGCAGGCATCCACGGCATCATTCTCACAAAGGGGTTCAGAAAGGAGGTATTCCTGCCGGGTTCATTAGAAGATGTACCCCATAACAAGGGTGAGTTCT
>JBEKLI010000303.1:0-3467 GCA_050010275.1 Desulfomonilia bacterium
GCAGGACAGGTATCCCGATAACCGATCTCAGGGATGAGGTGAAAAGGGTGATGCAGGACAATAGGCAGGAGGCATAACTGTTCCGGGAGGGGCCATGAAGAATCTGCTCGATGCATACAAGAGGGGGGAGCTCAGCGCCGACGAGGTCCAGGAAAGGCTCATGCGCATGCTCTACGAGGAAGGGGAAGACTTCCTCCTTGATCTGCACCGCGGTCATCGCATAGGTTTTCCTGAAATAATCTTTGCCGAAGGTAAGACCACCGATCAAGTGATCGCTATTACTAAAAGCCTGTTTGAGAAAAACGGGCATGTGTTTGTCTCCATCGTCGATGAAGAAAAAGAAACCCTCATCAGACAGCAATTTCAACGCGCCGAGGTGAATAAGGCAGGCAGGCTCCTGCTCATCAAGAAGCACGGCCTTGCAGTTAATAAGATCCCGGGGTGCGTTGGCATTATAACAGCAGGCACTGCTGATGTCTCCTATGCGCAGGAGTCTGCACTCATTCTGGAGGAACTGGGCTTCGATCTCATTAAGGCCTTTGATATCGGGGCATCGGGCATGCACCGACCGCTCCTCGGGCTCAAGAAAGCGAAAGATGCAGACCTCCTCATAGTGTTTGCCGGTATGGACGGCGTGCTGCCCACACTCATGGCCTCGCTCACGGACCTGCCCATCATCGCAGTACCCACGCCCATAGGGTATGGTTATGGCGGAGACGGCAAGGCCGCCCTTTCCACCATGCTCCAGTGCTGTGTGCCGGGGGTCATGGTCATGAACATCGGCAACAGCGTGGGTGCCGCCGCTGCAGCAGCACGGATACTCAAGGCCCTTCGGAAGAAATCGGGTGGAGAAGCTTCGTAGGATCAGTAAAGCAGGCTGGTAAGTTGATTAACTCCAGAGCTTTGTGTAGGAGCGGCTTTAGCCGCGACATTGGAACCGGGTCGCGCCTGAAGGCGCTCCTGGTTTAGCGTGTATCTTCCGCCCTTTTATAATCTGAACACGTCCGTGATATTCGCCTTGGTGCCGTGCAGGTGAGCTTCGAGCAGCAATGCCAGGGATCTGAGCGGATTTATGGGCACGAGCCGTATGGGCGGGATCTTCATGTGTTTCCCGAGCCCGTCGATGGTCTTTGCCAGGTTGTTGCACCCGGGCGAGACCGTGACCTTGCGTTTGCCGAGCCTGGTTTTGAGCTCCTGGTACCACTCGGCCATGGCGCAGTCGCCTGCAATATGCACCGGGCCTGTAATGCCCGCCACCTCGGCAGGGTCGATCCCCTTGCCCATGAGGATGGTGAAACCGCCCTTTCCGCGGTAGTCCTGGCCGAAGACCTCCAGCACGGCCTCGGTATTCCGCTTGCACCCTTCCCGGCAGCACAGGGTCTTTCCCCTGATAATCCGCACGTCCTCGGGAAACTTTTCCAGGAGGTCCCAGGAGAACTGTTGTTTACGACTATCGAAGAGATCCCTGTTCTCGATGGTGATCCTCTTGAACTGCGACTCCCCGAACCCATACTCGGCCGCATACTTCAGGTGCTGCACCTCGTCCAGGTCGAAGCCGAGGAACTTCGCCGCCACCACGTCCACGGCCATGGGGTCGTCCCCGCCTATGAGGACGTTCATCGGCACCACGCTGGTCGATTCCTGACTGAGGGCCGGATAGTGGCCGAAATTGGTGGCCTCGATCCCGTCAATGATGGTGAAGTCCGGCCTGATATTGGCATAGATGTCTGCGAGCTTTTGGTGCAGCTTGAAGTTGTGGTCCGCGATGCGGCTCTTCTGGTGGACTAGCCCGAACTGGTTCTTAATGCCCAGGGTAACAGTGGTCATGGAATGGCTCTTGAGCTTGGGCATGGAAATATAGAGATTCTCCCCCCTCTTCCGGATAAGGTTCTCGTGTATGAAGTCAGGTATGTTGATGAAGGATTCCAACTTCTGAAGATACAGGGGCATCTCGGCGGTCTCATCGAGGTATATGGGTATGGCGCCTGTGTCCTCGCACATCCGTTTCATGCCCGTGATCTCGTAGACAAGCCTGGTGAAGTTCCCCTGGGTGCTGTTTTCCATCACGTAGATGTTCCGGGCTCCATGGGCCTTAAAGTACCTGACTGCGGCTGCCACCACCTCGGGAGATGTATAGACGTGCGGCTTGAAGTCGACACCGTTGACTTTTATATAGACATCTTTGGAGGGTTTCAGCAGGCCCGTCGCTCCCCCGAAGGCATCGAATAATTGGGAGACTGCCGCATCCAACCCTTGGGCTGTGTCCTCAAACCTCACACGTGCCATGACTTTCCTCCTCGCTCTCATCTAACTGGTTGTGCCCTAATTCCTCGGGTGAGTCAACATCACGAAGAGGGGTAATATTTGTACATGGAATGTAAACAATGAGAGGGATCTTTATCCAATTCACTGATCACTTGTATTGCTCAAATCATCTCAAACATCGCCTCCACCCGTGTGCGGATCTGCCGCACATCGCCGTCGGAGTAGTCGGTTTCGATCTTCAGGAATGGGAGTTTATGCGTAGTTTTTACGTGCTCGCCGACCTTGTACGATTCCACATTGTAGCTATGGCAGGCATGCAGGATTATGTCGATGACCGCATCGGGCTTGAAGCGATCGATGAGCCTATCGAGCTGATCGAGGCGCCTGGTGTTCGGCGACATGCAGGAGCAGGGGAGCTTC
Source organism: Desulfomonilia bacterium (assembly GCA_050010275.1). GTDB lineage: Bacteria > Desulfobacterota > Desulfomonilia > UBA1062 > UBA1062 > MWEI01. The sequence continues at coordinate 2,686 of JBEKLI010000303.1, forward strand.
AGGTATCTCTCGGCCAGTGCTGCGATGGGGTCTAACGCGTCTTCCTCAATGGTATCCAGGAATGCCTTCATGCCGGTACAATTATCAATAGCCACGATTACGCCCCCGGCCTCCTCAATGACCTTGAATGCCTTGGTGGCATCTCCACCCACAGGGCACCCTGTGATGAGGACCCGCGGAGCACCATCTTTCCCTATGCCCTTTCCATTCTTCTTGCGATGCTCCAGGGTCTCGATACAACTTATAAGGAGAGGCTTGATATCAGTGAAGCTTGCCGGCTGTGCAAGGAACGTCAGGTCATACATCTCCTGCCAGGAGAGGAGTGATGGTGTGCAGGCTGCATAGTCAAAAATCCTATTCATCATGGAGTTCTTGCGGTTCGTGTCTTTGATGGCGGCTTCGATGTCCCTGTCATGTATCTTCTTATTGAAGGTATTCTCGAGGAAGCCTTTGAGCTTACCGATCACGCCCGCCCAGTTCTGCCGTGCCTCAGCCTCGTCCGGCATCTGCGGGAGATCCATGACAAACATGGGTTTCTTATCAGCAATGAGCTCGAACATCTTTTTCTTTCCGTCGCAGGTCGTCTCGGCCACCACGGCATCCGACAATCCGAAGAACGGGCAGGTATCGGTTATGATATACCCGTAACTCGACTTGATGAGCGGGCACAGGTTGCCGGGCAGTATTGCCTCGGCAGCCTCGATGGTGCTGTTTGAGAAGGCGCAGAGAACTGCGGGCACGGCATCCATGGCGCGGATAAGCTCAAAGGGTGCATAACGGCA
>JBEKLI010000304.1:0-3457 GCA_050010275.1 Desulfomonilia bacterium
AACGTCTCCGGTCACCGCATGGGCACCGCCGAGGTCGAGAGCGCGCTGGTATCACACCCGAATGTCGCAGAGGCCGCTGTTGTAGGCTTTCCGCATGACATCAAGGGCCAGGGCATCTTCGCATATGTGACGCTCAATACCGGCGTTGCAAAGTCGGATGACCTGAAGAAGACCTTGATCGCTCACGTGAGAAAGGAAATCGGCCCCATTGCAACACCGGATCACATCCAGTGGGCCGATGCACTGCCCAAGACCCGCTCCGGCAAGATCATGCGCCGCGTCCTAAAGAAGGTTGCTGCGAAAGACTTCAAAGACTTCGGCGATACCTCCACCCTGGCGGATCCGTCCGTTGTCGATACCCTGGTTGAGGGAAGAAAGCTGTTAAAGTAGTGTCGATTTGAAGTACAAGGGGGCTCAGGTATGCCTGAGCCTCCTCTTAACCGGTTTATACATAATGCGTTATGATGGGTTCGTACTACGACGAAGCAATCATGCCATGAAGATCATGCGCGATAAGGAAGGGTTAAAATGAGGGGTGAGGAAAAATATCGCATGATATTGAATGCTGCAAAGCAGGTGTTTGCAATGGAAGGTTTCTATAACTCCAAGGTGTCTGAGATCGCCCGCGAGGCCCATGTGGCAGATGGAACCATATACCTCTATTTTAAGAACAAGGACGACATCCTGATTTCACTTTTTGAAGAAGAGCTCACCAGGATTATCAAGACAGTGAAGACGGATTTGGATGCCATCAGCGATCCGTGCCAGAAACTGATAAAATTCTGCGACAACCATCTCACCATCGTGGAGGCCGACAGGGCCCTGGCGGAGGTTATACAGGTGGAGCTCAGACAATCGAATAAATTCATGCGGGAATACAAGAACAAACATTTTCTCGCATATCTTAATATCATTGCGGACATCGTTGCCCAGGGCCAGCAACAGGGCATATTCCGGGAAGACCTCAAGCCCGAGCTCTGCGCCAGGGTGATCTTCGGATCATTGGATGAGCTTTCCACATACCTGGTAACAGCCAAGCGCAAGCGTTTTGATGTCCATGAAGTGGCGACAATGGTGGGGAACTCCTTCCTCAACGGGCTTGTGAAGGAGAATAATTAATCGCTTTGAGGAGATTTACGAGCCATGCAGATTAAAAAGGCCGCTGTCATCGGTGGTGGTGCCATGGGTGGCGGGATCGCCCATGTCCTTTCTTCGGTGGGTATCGAGTGCTTCATCAAGGATGTCGAGCAGAAGTTTGTTGATAAGGCCCTTGCGACCTCCAAGGCCGTGTATGACAAGCTGGTAGCCAAGGGCAAGCTGGACCCGAAGAAGGCTTCAGCCGGCCAGAATCTCCTGCGCGGGTCCGTACAGTATGACAAGAAATTCTTCGGCGAGGTGGATCTGGTAATTGAGGCGGTCCCCGAGATCTTAAAGCTCAAGCAGGTCATTTTCACCGAGCTCGAAAAACTCTGCCCCGAACGGACGATCCTTGCCACAAACACATCCTCGCTCTCTTTGACTGAAATAGCCGGCAAGCTCACGAAAAAGGACCGGTTCGTGGGCCTGCACTTCTTTAATCCGGTGCCCATGATGAAACTTCTGGAGATCGTCTATGACGAGAATACTTCTCCCCAGACCTTGAGTGCCATGATGGAATTCACGCTCTTCATCGACAAGATACCCATCAAGGTGAAGAACGGTCCCGGGTTTGCCGTAAACCGCGTACTCATCCCCTACTTGAACGAGGCAGTGCTCTCCCTGATGGACGGCGAGGCCACCATGGAAGAGATCGATGAGGCAATGGTCGCATTCGGCATGCCCCTGGGCCCCTTTGCACTGTGGGACCTCGTGGGTCTGGATGTCGGCGTTCATGCATCCGAGTCACTTGAAGAGGCGTTCGGTGTCAGGACACCAACACCGGAGCTCATGAAGGCCCTGGTGAAGAAGGGCATGTACGGCCAGAAGACCGGGAAAGGATTTTATACGTATTCCGGCAAGGGGAAAACGCCTTCCAAGGAGGCGGATACCTTCCTGAAAAGCTGGCGGAAGAAAAACGGTGTCAGCGGGGTTGCATTCTCCCCTGAGCGGCTTTTGACCGTGCAGATCAGGGAGGCCCTCATGATCGTATCCGAGGGCCTTGCCTCCGCCCACGACTGCGACACGGGCATGGTCTACGGCACCAATTTCCCCACCAAGGTCTCCTGGGGCCCGCTCCACTTCGCCGAGGAGAAGGCCACGTGGTCCATGATCAATGATATCATGTGCGCACTGGCCGCCGAGTACGGACCGGAGCGTTTCACCGCACCTGCGATCTTGTCGTCGCTCCTTGAGGGGGAAAGTATCTTTGCAAACTGCACATACGAGGTGGACGAATACGGTATTGCCCTCATGACGGTCGAGAACCCGCCCATGAACGTGCTGAGCATCAAGACCGTAGACGACATAACGAATACCGTCCTTGCGGCATGTGCCGACAACCGGGTCCGCGTGATCCTTCTCACCGGCAAAGGGAAGGCCTTCGTCGCAGGCGCCAATATCGGCGAGATCCAGCGCTTGAAAAATATCCGCGAAGTGGAAGACTACGCGCACAAGGGCCACCTCATGATGAACACCATAGACGGGGCCGTAAAGCCCGTCATCTGTGTCATCAACGGGTTCTGCCTTGGCGGCGGACTGGAACTTGCCCTGGCCTGCCACATGCGTATTGCTTCCGTCAGGGCACGCCTGGGCCTACCCGAGATCAATTTAGGCATTATGCCGGGGTTTGGTGGGACTCAACGTCTGGCCAGGACCGTCGGCAAGGGCAAGGCCCTGGAGATGATCCTCACAGGCAACCACATCACACCTGAGTAAGCCTTGGCAAACGGTCTCGTGAACAAGGTGGTTCCCCAGGATAAACTCATGGATGAGGCGCACATCCTGGCCGGGACCATTGCAGCCAAAGGCAGGCTCGCTGTGAGTGCCGCCGTCGACGCGGTATCCTCGGGTCTTGAAGTCAGCCTGGATGAAGGTTTGGAGATTGAGATCGAGAATTTTGCAAGAGTCGTCATCTCAAAGGATGGAAAAGAAGGGACCGATGCCTTCCAGAACAAGCGCAAACCGGTCTTTAAGGATATGTAAGCTTAAGGGAGAAACAGGGCCTAAGAAAAAAATGCCCAAAGGATAAAAACACAAAGAGGAAGGAGGTTTAATGTGAATACTGTTGTATGTCTGAAACAGGTACCTGATACCGAGACATTGATCAAGATCGCAGGTACATCAATCGCAACAGACGGCATTAAGTGGGTCATCTCTACCTTCGACGAGTTTGCCGTTGAAGAGGCAATCCGCCAGAAGGAGAAGATGAATGCAGGCACCGTGACCATCGTTACGCTCGGTCCGGACAGGGCGATCGAGTCCATCCGCACTGCTCTGGCTATGGGTGCGGACAACGCAGTGCACATCAACGACGCTGCAT
>JBEKLI010000305.1:0-3430 GCA_050010275.1 Desulfomonilia bacterium
ATCCGCATATAATGAGATGCCTGCTTGGGAAGCTCTATTACGAGAATGGGCACCATGCCGGCTGCAAAGAAGATGACCATGAGCGTCCAGAGCTGGAGCGGCACCATGAGCCGGTAGCCGAGGAATGAAAGGGCAAAGCCCTGCGTATTGTTCACACAAAAGGTGATCACTACAAAAAGCATCAGGATGGAAAATACGATTCTCATGTATTGCATCACAACCCTATACACGCATACAAACAGTAAAATCAATCGTTATACCCATAGAACGATCCCCGGAGTTCGGATGAATACATGCCTTCACATAAAATGGGGTTGAAATTTTTCAAGACCCCATATATATACCCCTGTTTGTGTCTCTTGTTGACTTCCAGGCCATGAAGGGAGCCGTGAATGCCTAAGATACGATCCTTTCGGGGAATCAGATTTAACCCTGAACAACTCGATCTGGCTAATGCCATCTGCCCCCCTTATGACATTATCTCCCCCCACCAGATTGATGAATATTATAATAAGTCTCCCTACAACGCCGTGAGGCTCGTGCTCGGCAAGCAGTTTCCCAAGGACAACAAGGACGACAATCGCTACACAAGGGCACGGGACCTGTTCAAGCAATGGATCAAGGGCGGCATTCTCATCCAGGATAAAAAACCGGCGCTGTATTACCACGAGCATACCTACACCATTGCCGAGAAAACATCGATAAGAAGGGGCTTGATCGCATCGGTCCGCATGGACGAAGACGAAAAGAAGAACATCCGGCCTCACGAACATACCCTGAAGAGCCCCAAACTCGACCGGCTTCGCCTCATGAGCGAGGTAAGAACGAATTTCAGCTCGATCCTCGGTGTCTATTCCGACTCGAAAAAGACCATTGAAACACAGATCAGGACCAGACTCGGAACGCCCCAGATTGAATTCTCGACAAAAGATGAGAATCATAAGCTATGGATCATCAATGATCCGGCCACGATTGAAAAGATCGCCAAAACAACGCTCAATAGGAAGGTCCTCATAGCGGACGGCCAGCACCGCTACGAGACCGCCAAGGTATACAGGGACCGCATGAGGGCGGCCACCCGAAAGACTGATGGAAATCAGAACTTCGACTACATCCAGATGTATCTCATCAATATGGAAGAAGGGATCAAGATTCTTCCTATGCACCGCATCATCATCGATAGTATGGGTGTAGGGCTGGTCGACCTGGAATACCGGATTAAAGAGATCTTCAACATGGTTCCCTATGACAACCGAAAGGCATTTCTTGCCGCATTGAACAAGAGCGGGAAGGGCAGCATAGGGCTCTATGTGAAGGGTATACCCAGGTTCTACCTCCTGCAGCTGGCTTCAGATTCAGAGCTGGAAAAGTACCTGCCCACAGGCACGCACCCTTTGCTGAAAAGCCACGACGTGACGATCCTTCATGAGTGCATTATCGATCCGATTTTAGGCATCGGCACGAATATGGAGAACAAGCGGATCATGTTCACGAGCAAGGCCGAGGAGGCCCTTGATATGGTGACAAAAGAACAGGCCGATATCACCTTCCTCCTCAATCCGCCCACGATTGATGATGTGATGGAGATTGCAGAGGCGGGTTTAAGGATGCCCCATAACTCAACCTACTTCTATCCGAAAACCCCTACGGGCCTTGTCTTCCATTCCCTGGAATGAGCTTAATGAACAGGTTCATCACCGTAAGGCATACTTAAGATCATTGAAGAGCACACAAAAGGGATATTCCACCACGAAGGGCACGAAGGAAAGAATCCTCTTGAGATCTGACCGGGGGAAAGGAATCCAACAAGTGTCCGTTTCCACATTTCTTAGATTTTCTTTGTGCTCTTCGTGTTCTTCGTGGTGAGAACAATAGGCTGGAAAAGGATGCAAACCATGAACGGATGCTTCACAGAGAAGAACCATAAATACTCATTAAGCCTCTTTCCTCTCAAGACTGATCGTCATGGTCACGGGCTGATGCCGAATTTTTTACGTCCTTCTAAAATAGTGATGTAAAAGAAATGGTCAAGAAAGATGCTTGACTAGGGTGAGTGATTGTTCTAATTTTGAACAATGATTCAAGGGCTGGATCGAGAACAATCCGGGTTTCCACCTGCTCATTTATGAGATGTACTTTGCACCGATTCCCGAGCTTACTCCCCATATCTTTCGGCACACAAGGATGTCCGCACGGAGACTGTGCAGATAGCCAGCTAGATTTTCATGGAGGCAAACAGGGGGGAGAACTTCGATACTGAATTGAAATCCATCATAACACGAGGGTCATTCAGGCAATAGCCAGGAGTTATTTCCCAGGCATAGTGGAGAAGTCACCGTCTGAATTCGCAGCCGGCATAATGGAGGAATTTCCAGGGAGGTTATCACAGTGAGGAAGACATATTTAATCGCGATTGGTTTATTCTTCATGGGGGTAATAAGCGCACATGCATCCGATTACATGACGCTTGAAGATTCGATCAAGATGGCCGTTGAGCGCAACCCCGCCGTGAAGGCCCAGGACCAGGATGTTCTCGGGAAGGATATGGACAAAAGGTCCCAGTTCTCCCGAATGCTCCCTTCTGTGGACGCCACGTACGGGTATATGAGATTGAGCCAGCTTCAGTTCTTGCCGTTCCCTCCCCCCATAGGCCCGGTCCCCGTCAACTCGAAGGGGAATTACGATTTGGACATCGAGGCCAAACAGGTGCTCTTTGCAGGCGGTGCACTCTACAACGGCTACCTTATCTCCAAGAATGATCAGTTCTCATCCGAGCTCGAACGGGAGAAGTTCATCCGGGATATCAAGCTTATGGCCATCGATGCATACTACGGGGTGATCAAGGCCAGGCAGCAACGGGAGGTGGCGAAGAGTAATGTTACCTCTGTGAAGTCGCACCTTGATGTAGCCAATGCCTTCTTCAACGAGGGCATGATCCCCAAGAACGATCTGCTGGAAGCCCAGGTGCGGTACTCAGAAAGTGAGGAGCTCCTGATCTCAGCCGATAATGCAGTGAAGATTGCCGAATCGAACCTGAATATACTCCTGCAAAATAATATCAATGAGGATTTGAACATCGAGCCGGAGGTCCCGCTGACGAGCATCGATAGCACCTTTGATCAATCTCTTGCCACGGCCATGGACAACAGGCAGGAAATCAAGATTGCAAAGCTCACTCTCGACAATTCCGCAAAGGGGATCAGCATTGCGAAATCGGTATTCATGCCCGATGTGGCCGCCACATATGGATATGAGAACCAGAAGGGTGTAGATCCCTCCATAAAATATGATACGTGGAAGGAAGGAAAATCCTTGATGGAATTATCCTTGCTCATGAGGTCACTCACTTCCTTAAATCCCATCACATTCTTGCAATGCTTCTTAAGTTGGATCTCTCCAAAGCATTTGATAAACTTAGTTGGGACTTCAT
>JBEKLI010000306.1:0-3424 GCA_050010275.1 Desulfomonilia bacterium
GCTATACGGCCTCGGCTTTTGGCAAGCCTGAAGTTTATATCCCGGGTCTGGGCCCCGTGCCCTATGGTCCGGGCAGCTGTATCCCGAACTCCATCTATGCCAATGTGGGCAGGTGTCTCACCGGTGAAGCGGTGTTCGAGGAGCAGGAGATGCTCTGCAGTATTGCAGGCGGACTGCCCGCCACCTTCCCCAATGAGGGCGACCTCCTGAACCCGGAACTGAAGCCGCTCCTGGAGAAGTACCTCAACCGCAATCCAAGCGCCTCCGTAGCGGACCAGATCAAATTCTGGATGCTCTTTATAGACTACCAATGCTCGGGCTTCACCGGCTTCATGAACTACGGAAGTTACCATGGCGGCGGATCGCCCATCATGGAGGAGATCGCCATCACCTCACAGTACGATATCAAGTCACGCGAACACCTGGTGAATTACTTGGCAGGCGTTGAAGAGCTGAAGCCGGGTACCCTCACCAAGCTGTAAGCCTCCACTACGGGTACGCCTTAACGGGCGTACCCGTAGTACTATTTCCAGTGCCCGATCCAAAAGGAAAAGGCGGGGCAACATGCCCCGCCTTATTCATTCAAGCCACCTGCCATGTATCAAACATAGCCCGAGAGATGCTTCTTGAATTCTGCGTCAATGATATGCACTGCGAAGATGAGCACCTTGAATCGCTCGTCTTTCGTCTGTCCATGATAGGAGCGGTAATAGATCTGCTGGAGAATCACTGCAATACGGAAGAACCCGAAGAAGAGATAGAAATCAAAGTTGTCGATGGTGATGCCCGCCTTGTCCGCATACCGCTTGACCATTTCTGCGCGGGTAAGGGCACCGGGCAGATTGGTGGGGAGCATGCCGGCCATTTGAACCTCGGGGGGGTCATCGGCCTGAACCCAGTAACCGAGCGAGTTGCCCAGGTCCATAAGCGGATCGCCGATAGTAGCCATCTCCCAGTCGAGAACCCCTATGATCTTGAGAGGATTATCAGGTGAGAGCACCACATTATCGAACTTGTAGTCGTTGTGGATAACGGCGGGTTTCTCAAAATCAGGGGGCATGTTGTCATGAAGCCATTGAATGACCGTCTCAAAGGTCGGCGCGTCCGGTGTCCAGGCCCCCTTGTATCTCTCAGACCATCCTTGCACCTGCCTCTTCACATAACCTTCAGGCCTTCCGAACCCTTCCAGGCCGATTGCCTTGTAGTCGATGGCGTGGAGCTGGTAGTGTACATCCAGAAGGTTCTCGCACAGGATACGCATCTGATCCGGGGTATACGCAAGACCTTTGGGAAGCTTCTTTCTCAGGATGATCCCGTTGATGCGCTCCATCACATAAAATGGGCAGCCCATGATGGACTCGTCCTCGGTATACAGAAGCGGTTTCGGGCAATAGGGGTAGACAGGATGAAGTGCATTGAGGATCCGGTATTCCCTGCCCATGTCGTGGGCGGTCTTGGCCTTGCGGCCGAAGGGCGGCCTCCTCAGTACCAGGTCTGTGTTCCCCACCTTGATGAGGTAGGTAAGGTTTGAAAACCCGCTCGGAAACTGCTCCACCATGAGGTCACCGGATAATCCGGGTATGGTGTCCTTCAAAAACCCCTCAACCGCCTTCAGGTCGAGTTCCTCTCCCTGCCGTATCTTGGTTGGCCTGTCAATAAAGTCCATTGGCTCCCCTTTCTGCCTCATGATTGCGGTGCTGTAAGGTACGACTCAATGAGATCAATAAGGAATGCTGCGTATTTTTCAACCGTAACCTTTCTCCGTGCGTATTTCCACCGCTTCAGGTACCAGTCCTGGAGCATGGCCTTGATCACTGCCCCGGTAAGCTCTATATTGGCTGCCTTGAAGACGCCCTTCTCCTGGCCTTCCTTCATGATGTCGATGAGGATCTTTTCCGTCAAGAGCTCGGATTCGATAGCCTTCTTCTGCTCTTCCTTGGCCAGGTTTTTAGCCTCCATATAGGCGAAGTAGAACCACGGCTGCATGACCTCACTCAAGTAGAGATGGGCCTGGATCACACGCCTGAGTTTTATGCGCGGATTATCAATGCCCTTTATCTGAACCAAGAGTACCTGCGCAACAACGTTTGCCTGTCGCTGGATCATGTGAAGGAGCTCTTCCTTACTGGTAAAGTAGGTGTAAAGAGCACCCATGCTTAAGCCCGCCTCTGCACTCAAATCCCTCAGGCTCATGGCTGCAAAGCCCTTTTCACTACTCAGCTTCAGGGCTGCATTCAGTATCTTGACGAGATTCTTGACCGCCACCCCTTCCTTCTTGATCTTGATGATTTCCCTGTTTCCCTGGAAGAGCTCCCGGGACATGTCCTCCATGGTCAGAGAGAGTACGTCTTTGAATGCATCAAACTTCAGATCTTTTTCCATCTAGCGGACAGTCCTTCCCTCGTAATCCCTGAGGATCCTCCTGGCCACGGACATCTTATGGACCTCATCCGCACCGTCATAGATACGGGCAGCCCGCTCGTGGCGGTAGAAATACGCGATGATGGTGTCATCCGTCATGCCCATGCCGCCGTGAACCTGGAGTGCCTTGTCGATGACCTCCTGCATGACATTCGCCACAAAGAATTTAATGAAAGATACGTCATAGCGGGCTGCCTTTGCGCCGAGCTTATCTATCTTCCATGCGGCATTGAGTGTCATGAGGCGGGCTGCCTGGATGTTTGCCGCACACTCGGCAATCCACGCCTGGATGATCTGCTTGGTGGCCAGAGTCTTGCCGTCGGGCTGGATGATGCGTTTTTGTGCCCGGGAGCACATGAGGTCAAAGGCACGGTTGCAGATGCCGATCCAGCGCATGCAGTGATGGATGCGGCCCGGACCGAGTCGCTCCTGGGCGATGATGAAGCCATGACCTTCGGGTCCCAGGAGGTTCTTCTGCGGGACACGGCACGACTGGAACAGGATCTCGCCGTGGGAGGCATAATCATCACCCGAATGGCCCATGACCGGGATATTCCTGACCAGATTGAACCCCTTGGTATCCGTCGGCACGATGATCATGCTTGCCTGCATGTACGCAGGGGCTTCCGGGTTGGTCACTGCCATGACTATGGAGAAGGCTGAGCCGTCGGCAGCAGTGGAGTACCATTTCTGTCCGTTGATGATATAGTCATCCCCGTCCTTGACTGCTGTAGTGTCCATCATCACCGGGTTGGAGCCGGGCATCTCCACCTCGGTCATGGAGAAGCAGCTTCTGATTTTGCCCTCGATAAGCGGCCTCAAATATTTCTCCTTCTGCTCCTTAGATCCGTGCAGGTGGAGGATCTCGATGTTGCCTGCATCAGGGGCCTGGCATCCAAAGACAAAGTGCCCGATAGGGCACCTGCCGAGCGACTCGGAGACAAAGGCATGCTCCACAAGGTCGAGCCCCATTCCGCCGTACTCTTTCGGATGGTTCGGGGAC
>JBEKLI010000307.1:0-3418 GCA_050010275.1 Desulfomonilia bacterium
CATGAGGAGCGAGGTTTTCGAGCCATACTTCAAAGTCATGATGCAAACCACCCTCGTCATCATTGATGAACACACTGGCCGTGATATGCATGGCATTGACCAGAACGAGACCTTCCTTTATGCCGCTTTGCTTCAGGCACTGATAGACCTGTGGTGTAATGTTGATGAACTCGACACGTTTGTCCGTATTGAACCAGAGTTCCTTGCGAAAGGAATTCATCGCGTTTCCCCCTCATGCTTTCTTAACTCCATTGCCCATGAGGATACCATCAACCCTTCGTGAAACAGCACCCCTCGGTTTTCGTACTGTTCCGGTTCAAGCTGCCGAAGGTATTCCATCCCCGTAGAGGCCCCATCCTCTGAGCTGAATGCGGACAGAATGGAATCTCCTACAACGGCAAAAACGCCATACAGCGTTCCAAGGGAGGGGTTCCGCGAGCACCAGGTAGTCGTAAGGCCGTCCCTTTCAAAGGGGACAATCTCATAGTGATTCAAAAATTCCAAGCGGTTCTCTCCGAGCACCTTTATGGAACCTTCGTTCACCCATAGATCGCCCTGGTGAATGATGCTCACTGTTCCTTCAGCCGCAACAGCCTTACCCTGATTATCTATGTACGTGCCTAACGCATGCCATGTCCCAGGGTGGAACAGGAAGGTGTGCCTCGTGGTTTCCATGTTTGCCCCCTTATAAGATACTTCATGATGCATAAAAAAACCTAGTCCAGCATCCACACCGGTATTGGTGATGATACGAGAATAATACAGCCGATGTATGAAGCGCAAGTATTGAACATATTACGTTGCAGCAAAACAGGACAGGAAGACCTGATTATAACAACGGCAATGGACGAAAAGATTTTTTGTATCTTGCAGCTTACCTTATTTTCTTATAATCCTTGCCCGAGCCCCAGGCCTTGCCTGCATACTCACCTACCTTCCAGTAACGATTGTCGGGCATGGTTAAAAGCAGGGGGTCCATCTTCTTGATGTCGGGCCTGCCCTCCGAAAGGCATTCCTCACTGGCGTAAGCCCCGACAATCTCGCCTATGTAGAGTGTATTGGTAGGGAACTCCATGGTCTGAATGAGCTTACACTCCATGCACAAAGGGCACTCCTCGATCATGGGCGCAGTTTTGAGCTTGCCGTAGAATACATTAAAGAGGCCGGTTTTATCCGCCTTCTCGCCTGATACTATGCCACAGTAATCCGTGACCTCCATCATGTCTGCGCTGGGGAAATTGATGCTGAAGGTCTTTGCCTCTTCAATCCCCTTGATGGTGTAGTGGTGTTTGCCCACACCCACACCGATCATCGGCGGGTTGGCATTGACCCTGGTCAGCCACCCCAGGGCCATGAAGTTGGGCTTGGTGTTCACCTGGGTTCCCAGGAGGGTGACCGGCATGGGAAAGACAAACGTGTTTGTCCCGATATCTACTTTCTTCAAACACTCTTCCCCTTCAGATAATTAATCATGGGCTTAATGACCAACGGTACCACATCACCTATCATGTGAGGCATGAGGTTGTCCATGACCTTGGGCATGAGCTCAGGCATCTGCTCGCGCATGTAGTCGGGCATGGGGATGCGCTCGGAGACCTTTTTGAGCATCGTGGGCATGACCTTGGGCATCATCATGGGCAGCAGCCTGGGGAAGAGTACCGGGAACATGGGCTTCATGAGGTCGAGTGCACCCGGGATCTTGCCCATGAGGCGCATCATTGGCCCCATGCCGAAAGGCATGGCCGAGATCAGCTCGGGCCACATGGAGCCCATGAGGTCGGCAAACCCCTGTGGTGTCATGAGTGCGATCATGGCCTCGAACACGGCCCACTGCTTTTGCACCTCAGGGTTGGGGTCAGGGAAGTCATACCCCAGGGCGGAAGAGGCGAACCGCGCCAGGTCCACGATTTCAAGGGGTATCTTCTTCTTGTCCGCAGTGACCCGGAACTGGAACTCGCAGCACGGGCACAGGGCAAGAACCTTCTGGGCTCCTGCATCCAGTGCCTCGTTCAGACGCGTCTCACCTATATCAGCAGCTACTGATGGCTCTTTGATGAGGTTGAGCACACTCCCGCAGCAGTGCGCCTCGGCATGATGATAATCCATCTCTACGAATTTCACATGCGGGATCGCCTTGATGAGGTCCCGTGGCTCTTCATAGACGCCTGATACGCGGCCGATATGGCACGAGTCATGCCAGGTAACGGTAACCTCTTCCTGCCCTGTATCCGGAAAGGTAAACTCGCCCGATCGGATCTTTTCGGAGAGAATCTCGCTGTAGTGGCGTGCCGTTATGTCGAACTCTATGCCGAGCTTTTTGGCCCAGGTCGGGTAGACATGACGCCACATCATATTACATGCAGGGCAGGATGTAATAACGGTGTCACTGCCGGCTTCTTTGACGGCCTTGATGTTCTTCCTCATGATCGCTTCGAACACATCCCATTTGCCTGCAACGAGCATGGGCGTGCCGCAGCAGTTTTCCTTGTTGCCCACATAGGTGAAGTCCACCCCTGCCTTATCCAGCAGCCGCACGCTCGCCATGCCGATGTCCTCTTCCACATAGCTTGCGGTGCACCCTGCGAAGTAGACGTTCTTGGCCTTTGTGCCGGGTCCGTGCTTCTCCTTGAGGTCTTCCGGGAACCACTTGGCGCGGTCCTTGCGGTAGCCGGCCCATATGTTGCCTTCCTTCATGGCTGCCGCGGACATGATCTCAAAGGGCGGGAAGGTCATCTTCTTTTCTTCATCTACGAGCTTGCCCCTGAGCTTCATCCAGGAAGGCTCGATGGGAAGTGCCGCAGAGCAACGGAAATTGCAGAGCTCGCAGGTGGTGCAGACAAGAAAGGTGTCCACCATCTTCTGGCTCCACTCCTGCTTGCCCTTCATGTACTCGCGCAGCCAGTACCACTTGCCCCTTGGGCTCTGGCTCTCCCATCCCCGACCGTAGAACTGATCGCATTCGTCCACACAGTAGCCGCACTGGGAGCAGCTGTATGCGTACCAGGCAACATCGGGAGGGATATCCCGAACGTCTTTCTCAGGCCTCTCCCCCACCTCAGTGATAATGGCATAACTGAAAGGCCTGATGAACGGCTCGAATATGCTCCCCAGTCTGACGGCAGTCCCGATGAGTCCTCCTCCGAGCACCTTGCCGGGATTCAGTATCCCCTTGGGGTCGACCTTTTTCTTGAATGACTTCATCCGGGCAAGTCGGTCTTTACCAAGGACCGCCTTTGCCTTGCTCTTGAAATAGAGTCCTGTAGCATATGCCCGTCCGCCATATTTTTCAGCGATCTTCATGACCGTGAGCGACAGGGGGAAGACGAAGTTGTAGCTGAACTTCCGCTCATCGCTCGGGATGAATCCCAGGATGACCACCTCGGGTTTGCCGGATGCCGATTTCCTGATGACCACACCT
>JBEKLI010000308.1:0-3405 GCA_050010275.1 Desulfomonilia bacterium
GGCTGCCTGATCATGGGCGGGCTCACCATCATTTCCCTGAAGTACCGTTATCCGAGGATGTACCTCAGCGAGGCAGTCGGGTCCTTTGCACTGTATGCAGTGCTGGTTGCTCTGTTCACCGCCCCGGTGATCGAGGCAGTGAAGGGTCTGGTGAGCTGAGAAGATCATTAAGGTAAGATTATCCCGCCCCTCCCTAACGGGGTACGGGCGGGAAAAGAAGGAAAGGAGGTAACAGCGATGAAAAGGGTTCGAAGAAACAACCTCACGAACAAGAATCTGAACCATATCATATTAATGAGTGCGTGGAGCTTCACCCTGGTTATCTCCTCATTCCTGTTCCTGTTTGTCGGTCGGTGGATAGATGTACAATTCAACACCGAGCCGGCATTCATGCTTGGGTTGTTTGTATTGGCAATATCGTTGTGCATTGCGAGACTATATATGGATTTCGCCAAGACACGAGAGCAGATTAACAGATCAAGGATAACTCATCATCAGGCATAGGTAATTGCCTCCAGCATAATAGAATATCCTGCAGTATCGCTTCAAACAGAATCACGAGCCGGGTGAGTAACCGGCTCGTGATTTTTTTGGGCAACCTTAAAGGCGTATCCTTTAAAAGTTTCAAGAGTATGTCGAGAATACGTGCGTGATCTCAGGCATTTTAATCCCTGAACCGATTGAAGAAAGCCCTAATCACTTATTGAGCAGCTGTGTCACAAGAGATGTGTCCCCGTTACCCGAGAGAAAACTATCATGATTGAGCAACTTGTAGAGCAGGTCCTTGTTGGTCGTGAGTCCCTCGATGATGGTCTCGTCCAGCATCCTGCCCATGCGGCGTAAAGCCCCGTCGCGCGTGGTGTGGAGGGCGATGAGCTTCACGAGCAGGGGGTCGTAAAACGGGGTCACGATGCAGCCGGGGAAGAGGTGCGTATCCACACGCGCTCCCGTGCCGCTCGGCAGCCGCAGTCTTGTGATGGTACCCGTGGTGGGCATGAAATTCTTTGACGGATTCTCAGCATTGATCCGGCATTCGATGGCATGCCCCGTGATGATGACAGGAGACGGTTCTATATGGGCACCCGCTGCGATCATGATCTGCTCGCGAACCATGTCGATGCCGGTAATCATCTCGGTAACCGGGTGTTCCACCTGGAGCCTGCCGTTGATCTCGAGGAAGAAGATCTTCCCTTCCTGATCCATGAGAAACTCTACGGTACCCAACCCCTTGAATGCGATGGACTGGATGATCTGTCTCGACCATTCCCAGAGGTTCTGCCGCAGGGCTTCATCGATATTGGGGATGGGCGCCTCCTCGATGATCTTCTGGTGGCGCCTCTGGATGGAGCACTCGCGGTCGCTGAAGATTCTGATGTTCCCATATGCATCGGCCAGGACCTGAACTTCCAGGTGTCGCGGCGATGCGATGTAGTGCTCGACGTAGACCTCATTACGGCCGAATGCCGCACTTGCCTCGCTGCTCACGCTGGCAAAGTGCTGCCTCAGCTGATCATCGGAGAATGCCACCTTCATCCCCCTGCCGCCTCCGCCGTACAGTGACTTGAGGATCACGGGAAAGCCGAGGTCCTGGGCCAGGAGGATAGTCTGGCCGATGTCGGCGACCACCCCATAGGAGCCCGGGATGGTGGGTATGTTCAGCGACCTGGCAACCTCCTTTGTCCGGGACTTGTTGCCGATGGTCCGAAGGGTGGCACTCGTAGGCCCGATGAACTCGATCCCGTTCTCCTCGCAGAGAAAGGCGAACTGGGGGTTCTCCGAGAGGAAACCGTAACCGGGGTGGATGGCGTTGGCCTTCCATGCCAGGGCCGCAGAGATGATGGCATCGATATTGAGGTAGCTCTTAGAGGGCTGCTCGGGGCCGATCTTTACCGCCTCGTCGGCGAAGTTCAGGTACTCCATGTCCTTATCGGCCTCTGAATAGACCACGATGGTTTCCAACCCCAGCTCACGGGCTGTCCTGATGACGCGCAAGACCACCTCGCCCCTGTTGGCTATGAGAATCCTCTTCATAATTAGTGGTTGTATGATGTGCCGGTACAGAAAGTCAAGACAGGCGTATGTGTGTGGGTCAGCGTTGTCTGGTAAGAGTTATCGTATTTCGAAATAAAGCGGATATTTACTTGTAACTCTGCCCTGTGCGATATAACATCCTTCTTAAGATGAAGGCACATGGATTTATAATCATCACGATCTTTTTAACCACCCTGGCGCTTGCGAGCTCATGTGCGCACAAGGAGCCTGCAGTCGAACCTGCCGGCCAACCCACAGTCCAGATCCCTCCACGCCCGGAGCTGATCAATGATGATTATGCCAGAGGTTTTGTGGAGGAACTGCTGGTGGGCAAGGGCCTTGATAGGACCAGAGTGCATGCGATGATTACCGGTCCTCGAATGGCCTTTGATGAGAAATTCATCTTGAAAAACCTTGACTTCGTACACCCCAAGGGCTCTGCAAAACACCCGGAACGCATGGAGTACGACAAGAAGTATGTAATCAAGGGCAAGGCCTTCATCGAGGAAAACCGGGATTTCTTTGTCTCGATTCAGGAAAAGTATGGGATCTCCCCTCAGATCATCACCGCGATCCTCATCATTGAAACAAGGCTGGGAACATATCCTCAAAAATACAATGCATTTCAGGTCTATGCAAACATCTCCCTCATATCCGACCCGAATATAATAAAGTTGCTGAAAGACAAAAACAGCGGGACGGAGACCTTTCTTCAGGATGAGGAAGGGGTGAAAAAGACCTTGGCCAGGGGAAGATGGGCGGGAGAGGAGCTCTTTAACCTGATCATGCTTGCCGACGAGATAAAGATGGACCCCCTGGAGATCAAAGGCTCCGTGGCAGGGGCCTTGGGTCCCGCACAATTCATCCCTACCACATTCAGGAAATGGGGGGTCGATGGTGATGGCGATGGTGAAAAAAACCCCTTCAGAATGCCGGATGCTATGGCGAGCATTGCGAACCTCCTCAAGAAATCCGGATGGAGGGAGAACGGTGATGAGAAAAAAAACCGCAACGCCATATGGTTGTATAACCACAGCGATGTCTATGTGAACACCATCATGAAACTCTATGAGGAGCTCTCGCAGACATAGCTCTTCAAGTCTTTTACGTGGATCTTTAGGCTGTTGAAGATTGTCTTGGGCCGTGCTATTGCCTTAAATAGGGGAATAACCGTGGATATCAGCGCCTTGATCACGACCAGGAAGGCAGTCTTTGATGAATACCTTGCGGGCTACCTTCGGGATGCATACAGCAGCTCCGGCATTTTCGAGGCCTTTGCCTACAGCCTTAAGGCGGGCGGTAAGAGGATCAGGCCGATACTTGCCATGCTTGCATGCGAGGCCGCCGGAGGACAGGGCACAGCCGCACTGCCTG
>JBEKLI010000309.1:0-3397 GCA_050010275.1 Desulfomonilia bacterium
ATATCAATGAGAAGGTGTTTGATGTTCAACAGAGAGGCACTGCAGTGACGACCACGGAACTGGTGGCAATGGTCATGTTGCACATGGCCGATGATGTGGCAAAGACACGTCAGGAACTGGAGATAGTTAAACGTACGTTTACGGAAAAGATAGATCAGCTGATAACACATATCGACAAGGCAACAAAATGAAGAAGATACGGTCTGCCCCGGCCCTGATGCAATACCTCCCGAGTCATCCAGGATATGGGACATCGCCATGACTCATGTTGGGAAAAGGGTTTTGCGCTAAGAGGAAAACCTAACTTGTAAGCACATACGGCGAGCGAAGCAAGACCTCATAAGGTCTTCATACGATCCTGTGTCAGTATAGCCTCAATAGAGGTTTCTTTGCGAAATCTTAATCTTCCATACATCCCCTTCTTGAACCGGGGGAATATGCAGAGCAAGTCGGAAATACGCAAAGCAATGCTTGCGAGACGTCAAGCAATTGCCGAGGGTGAGCGGATACGCCACGAACGGGCGATTATTGAGCACATCCAGGCATTGCCATGTTTTGCTAAAGCGGCCTCCATGGCTCTGTACATGCCCGTTAAGGGGGAGGTAAGCCTGCTTTCCCTGTGGCGACCTGGTGAAAGACTGATTCTCTTTCCAAAGGTATCGAATGAAATTCTCGTCTTTTCATCTGCCGTATCAAAAGAGGATTTTAGGCAGGGGGCTTACGGAATTCCTGAGCCCATCTCAAGCAGAAACATGGAAATAAGCGAGATCGATGTGATTTTTGTCCCGGGAATTGCCTTTGACCCGTACGGCCACCGGCTTGGGTACGGGAAAGGCTATTACGACAGGCTGATCGGAAAGCATCCGGACGTAACCTTTATCGGTGTTTGTTCGGATGAATTCTGCATCGAAAGACTGCCGGTTGACCCCTGGGATACACGAGTCGATTTCGTGGTATCCCAAGCCGGAATATATAAAAGTGAGGTGGAATGATGGAACTTGTATACATAATCATAGCACTGCTTGCCGGTGCCGCAATCGGGTTCGTCGTGAACCTTTTTATCAAAGGCAAAGCCATCCATGATGCAAAAATAGAGTCTGCAGGCAGAATCGTAGATGCTGAAAAGAAGGCGGCAAACATTATTTCAGATTCACAGCTTGAGGCAAAGGAGATCATCTTTGCAGCCAAGACCCAGAGCGATGCAGAGGCCAAGGAACGCCTGAAAGAAGTATCAGCCATAGAAAAAAGGATCCACCAGCGGGAGGAGATGATCGATAACAAGCTCGTCCAGTTCGATAAGCGTGAACAGGAGATCAGAAAGAATGAACAGTCAATCACCGACAGGACAAAGTACCTTGATAACATGAAGGCCGAAGTTGAAACCCTGAGGGTCCAGCAGATTCAGAAACTTGAGCAGATCAGCGGCATGGACTCAAGGCAGGCCAAGGAGGAGCTCATACAATCGCTTGAGAGCGAGGCAAGGCATGAGGCGGCTAAGCTCTTAAAACAGATCCAGGACGAGGCCGAGGCGGAAGCGGACAAGCGTGCCAAGAGGATCCTGTCCACCGCCATCCAGCGATATTCCACTGATGTAGTGAGTGCCCGGACGGTCTCGGTAGTGAACCTGCCGAGCGAGGAGATGAAAGGCCGCATTATTGGTCGCGAAGGGCGCAATATCCGCTCCATAGAGGCTGTTACCGGTGTGGACCTCATCATTGACGACACCCCTGATGCCGTGATTCTTTCCAGTTTCGACCCCATCAAACGAGAGATCGCACGGCTCTCACTGGAAACGCTCGTGGTAGACGGCAGGATCCACCCATCACGCATTGAGGATGTGGTGGAGAAAGTCACCAAGGAAATCAATGACAATATCTGGGAGGCCGGGCAACAGGCCACCTTCGAACTCGGCCTGCACGGGATAAACCCCGAGCTTATCAAGCTGATAGGAAAACTCAAATATCGCACGAGCTTCTCCCAGAATGTGTACCAGCATTCCCTGGAGGTTTCACACCTCTGCGGCATCATCGCTGCGGAATTGGGTGTGAACCAGAAGACCGCCAAGCGAATAGGTCTGTTGCACGACATTGGAAAGGCCGTGGACCACGAAGTGGAGGGCTCGCACGCCATCATAGGTGCTGATATCGCGAAGCGTTATGGTGAGTCCGCCAAGGTGGTGGAGGCCATAGCCTCCCACCATAATGAGGCGCAGGTGAATTCCGTTTACGCATTCCTTGTGCAGGCTGCCGACTCCCTCTCCGCGGCCAGGCCCGGCGCCAGACGGGAGATGCTGGAAAACTACATCAAGAGACTCACCGAGCTCGAGGGGATCGCATGCTCCTTTGAAGGGGTATCCAAGGCATTCGCCGTCCAGGCAGGGAGAGAGGTCCGCGTCATGGTGGATGTGGAGAAGATCAGCGATGAAGGTGCCGACCTGATCGCCCAGGACATTACCAAGGCCATCGAGGAAAAGCTTACCTATCCCGGCCAGATCCGGGTGGTGGTGATTCGCGAGAGCAGGGCGGTGCGTTTCGCCAAATAAGAATTTTATTGGGGATTTAAGTCTTGCTCGTGTGCAACGGTAAAGAGCCCGCCTGATCGAGTCCCTTGCGGTATAGGGAAGGGGTGAGGGCGGCCGTGAGCGGTTAAAAAAGCAAGACCTGACCCGTTCAAGGAAAGGGGTATATCGTGTTAGAGCAACAACTGGCTGAACTCAAACGGGGCATCGTTGACATCGTTTCTGAAGAAGAGCTCATAACCAAGCTTAAGAAGGGCAGGCCGCTGAAGATCAAAGTGGGATTCGACCCGACTGCCCCGGATATACACCTGGGGCATACGGTCGTACTCCAGAAAATGCGGCAGTTCCAGGATGCCGGGCACGATGTGATCTGCCTCATCGGTGATTTTACCGGCATGATCGGCGACCCGAGCGGCAGGAGCAGCACAAGGCCGCCGCTCACCCGGCAGGAGGTCTTGGAAAATGCAAAGACCTACCAGGAACAGGTGAAGAAGATTCTCGACCCCAAGCGCACGATTATGAGATTCAACTCCGAATGGATGGACACTATGGTTGTTGCCGATTTCATCAAGCTCACCTCTGTTCAGACGGTTGCCAGGATGCTGGAGCGGGACGACTTCAAAAAGCGTTTTCAATCGCAGCACCCCATCAGCATCCACGAGTTTCTCTATCCCTTTGTCCAGGGCTATGATTCCGTGGCGTTAGAGGCCGATGTGGAGCTGGGCGGCACCGACCAGGTCTTCAACCTGCTCATGGGCCGCGAGGTACAGAAGGCATACCACCAGGAGCCCCAGGTCATCATGACCCTGCCGCTGCTGGAAGGTACTGACGGCGTCCAGAAGATGAGCAAGTCCTATAATAACTACATCGGAGTGGATG
>JBEKLI010000310.1:0-3366 GCA_050010275.1 Desulfomonilia bacterium
TATGAGAAAATTTGGATTCCCAAAAAGCGGTTACGATATCGCCTTCTGGGTCATTAGATAAAATTCTGTATTCGTTGATAATCCTTAAGAATTCTTTTAGTTCCCCGGCTTCTATCCCACCTGTGAATTCCAGCCATCGGATGCCATCGCGAAAGAGGGTAAAAGGTAACGCACCCTCTTCACGAGGTTCTGAATGAATTATTTCACCTTGGTAAACAAACCGGTCACTTTCTATTTCGAGTCGAAGATTTCCGTATTCATGCAAGTATGTATCTAGTTGTAAGACAAGCTGGGTAATGGCATTCTCGCAAATGGTATGGTTTTCAGGATATAAAGAGTAGTTCTTTCTGGCGAGAAGAAGAGTTGCAAGAACCTTCTTAGCAGCCTCCGACTCCTCTTTAATGGAGCCGGGGCTTATGGTCTTCGCGTGTGTATCCTCAAAATTAAACACCAAAACATCCCTCTATAGTATCTCAATATTGGAACATTTGCCCTCATACTATATTTTCGGGAAATATCATTAAAAACTATAATCTAATTTGTAACACGATATTGTTTTATGTTTTAATTTAATATTCAGGTTACCGAGTGTTGTCTTTTTCACATATGCAATCTTAGCTCTATGATATATGAATCACCTCCTGTCATATACTTCTCGATCTTGATGCCTACATCATGCATTGTAAGACCAGATGCTGAAACCGTCTTATCGATGTCCTTAATACATTTGCTAAGCAATTTAAATATTTCTATCTTTGTACGATCAACATTTAAATTGTTGTCCTGTAGTTTTGTTAGATCCATGGCATTTACCCTTCTTTCCATCAACAGGCGCCATATCATGTAGTGTCGGCATTTGTATGAATCAATGGCAGGACAGACTATATCTATCTATTTAACAACAACAATACCCACACCATGATGTTAAAAATCAGCATGTATTGATGCAGGCAGTATTCTGTGGTAGTGTTATTAAGGGAGAAATTCATGAAATGCACGTACATGGATGAGCAATGCTATGAGTTTCATGAGAAAGACATCGCTGAAAAGTGTTTTTTGTGCAACCAGAATTCGCAGAAGCTCTTTATTGTCCGGCAGATCGCCAGCATGAAAATGGTACATATGTGCGGAGAATGCATGGTGAGCAACCTCGAAGAATACCTGCTTGACAATACCAGGCCGTGGGAAGGCATGAAGGGAAGGAGCGAGTAGACGTTAAAGCTCGTAAAGCCTTGAAAAAATTAATGTAAAAGTAGTTCCGACACCTTCCTGAGAGGTCACCATCACTTTACCGTTGTGGGCGTCCATGATCTTCTTGACAAAGGTCAGCCCTAAGCCTGATCCCTTCTGACGTTCCTCTTTGCCTTTCACCCTGAAGAACGGCTCAAAGATGAACGGCAGCTTGTCCTGGGGGATACCGATTCCCGTGTCCGAGATATTCACGTATACGTAATAATCATCATGATCCATGTTCACGGTGATCTTCCCGCCAGGAGGCGTATATTTCGTGGCATTACCAATGATGTTGGAAAATACCCGGAGAAGGCTCTCCTGGTCGCCCATGGTCTTGGACACACAGTCATTTATGCATACCTCAAGGGCAATCTCTCTCCTCTGGCAGAGCGGAGTGAGTTCCTCAATACTCCTCTCTACGATCGGTATGAGGGCAAGGGGAGCCTTGGCCTCGAAAAATGAGCCGTCCTCGATCCTGGCAAGATCAAGCCAGTGCTCCACAAGGTCATGAAGCCCCTGGAGTCTCTTCTCACAGCGATCGATTATATCTTTTACGTTAGGGGCAAGACCCTCGTCTGCAATAACCTTCAGCGTCTCGAAATATTGCATGACAGTGACCAGCGGGGAACGCATCTCATGACTTACAAACGTAATAAAGCTTCTCTCCATGCGCTCTTTTTCTTCCCTGAGCCGGTCTGCCTCGATCTTCAGGAATCTGTGTTCGAGGCCCCTCTTAGTCACCGCCCTTATCTGATCGGGTGTGAAGGGCTTGGGCAGGTAGTCGTATGCACCCTTTTTCATTGCCTCGACTGCGGAGACGATGGAGGCATACCCGGTGATCACGATGAGCACGATGCCGGGCAATTCTTTGGACAGCAGCTCGATGATGTCCATGCCTGAACAGCTTGGCATCTTGAGATCAATAAAGGCCAGGTCGGGCTTTTCAGCCCTTGCCAGCCTTATGCCATCCGGCCCGTCGGATGTGGATATCACATGATAGCCGGATTTCTCCAAAGCCTGCCTGCACCCGTCGAGGATTGACTCTTCATCGTCGATGATGAGAACCCGGGCTGAAAACTCAGCCTTGTCATCCATCTCGAGCTACCTAAGGAGCTGCCCTACATGCTTTAAGAGATCATCCGCCTTTATAGGCTTATGGAGCACGAGATCCACGGTGGGGAGCTCGTCCGGCGGCTCGAATGACTGGTAGGGCCCCTGCAGATCAACGGCGCTGAGCATGATAAGGGGGATCTTCTTGCCGGTATCAGAGGTCCTCAGCTTCGATACTACATTGAAGCCCTCGCTCCAGGTCTCCATCATCATGTCGATGATGGCAATGTCAGGATACACCGATTTAGCCATATCCACACCGGCCCTGCCGTCCTCTGCAAGAAATACCTCATATCCGCCTTTTTCGAGGATGAGTTTTGTGGCAAGCAAAAAGTCCTTATCGTCGTCAATCAAGAGTACCTTTTTCTTTGAGTCCATAGCCTCCACCTCCTTCAAGGATCTTTTCTAAAAAGAGCAAGGAGAGTGCCATGTTTCATCCCATTGAAATTACGTCAACAAATAAAGAGCAGGATATATATGATCCCAGGTGCAGGGGCAAAACTCCCCAAGGGTGAGGAGGATGTCCCCGAAAGACTTAGTCGCCGTTATCATCCTTGATGTCGGTAATGATACCGTAAGTCCTTATCTTGGTGCGTAGTGTCTTGCGGTCGATGCCGAGAAACTTGGAGGTATTGATCATATGATATTTAAAATGCTTCAGTGCCTTTTCTATGTGTTCTTTCTCCACATCCACAAGGCGCATCTTACCCGAAAACGGGTCCACAACAGGTGCCTTGGCGCGGGTGTCCTGGCCATAATAGAGGATGTCAGACAGGCTCACCTCTTCGTGGTCGCACAGTACGCACAAACGCTCGATAGTGTTTCTCAGCTCGCGTATGTTCCCCGGCCATGTATAGGAGTTCAATGATTTTACCGCTTCATTTGAGAAGCGGCTTGCGGCAGAATTGTATTTATCGCGATAAATTTCGAGGTAGTGCTGGGCAATCTCGATGATGTCCGATCTGTGTTCGCGAAGAGGCTTGATGTGTATGGGCACTACGGAGATACGATAGAAAAGGTCTT
>JBEKLI010000311.1:0-3319 GCA_050010275.1 Desulfomonilia bacterium
CTGTCTCCCCAGGTTCGGGTGGCTCATATTCGCCATTGAATAGCTCCTCTGTCCGCATGGCTAGCGAGACAGTGTGAGGGATGATTTGATTGGTCAATGGGTCAATCATCCTTGTATAGAGATTGTTTGAAATATCTATTGTTGCCTTTGTGAATCCTATGTAAATGCCAAAATCCTATTCTCCTCCACTGACATAAATTAGACACAACAAAAGAATCGCTAAGAGCATAGATTTTGATGCCATACTGTTCATTTCTTCTTGCTTGATATTCAGTTCATAGTTTCCAAATGGGGTTTTCTGGTTTACGCCTTGGGGTGTCCAGACAAATTTATGGCCTTCAGATAGGATAATCTGGCTTTTCTCTTTTCGGTAGAACGGTTCTCTTATCTGCAACGGGAATTTTCGTTCTGATTGTGAAATGAATTTCTGGGTAAGGGCTAACGGCTTTAATCCGTTTTTACATTTCAGCTCCTCACCAGCCGGACTGACAAAATTAGGAATGGTAAACTTGAACTCAATCCTCAACGGCTTAGTCTGATTAGTAAGAGATTCAAACTCAGCGGATTGCAGGACAAGACCCGGATAATCTTCGGTGTGGGAAACAAGGTCGAGGAATATGATGATCACGACATCGACCAGCTGCAACTGGTCGCCTATGAAATGCTCAAGGTCATGAAGCAGCGTCGATCCGATGATGCACTGTTAAAAAGCGAAGAGAGTTACCACATGCTGTTTAACAGTATTACAGACGCTATATTTGTCCATGAGGTCAAGGCAGATGGTACATCGGGACTATTCCTGGAAGTAAACAATGTTGCCTGTGAGCGTTTGGGTTACTCACGCGAGGAGCTTCTCGCAATGTCACCTGTTGATATTAACGCTCCTGCCTCCGAATCCGGGACCGACAATATGCTTACTCTCAAGCAATTGGCAACTGCCAAGAATGTAGTCTTTGAGCAGGTCCATGTCACCAAAGACCAGCGGCGTATATCCGTGGAGATCAACAGCTGCAAAGTTTCTTTGCACGGATGCTTATGTGTAATCTCATTAGTGCGTGACATCACCGATCGCAAGCAGGCGGAAGAAGAAAAGAAGAGATTGGAGACTCAACTTATTCAAGCCCAGAAAATGGAGGCCCTCGGGACGTTGGCGGCTGGAATAGCCCATGATTTCAATAATATAATTCAACCCATTCTGATCAATTCAGAACTCATCTCAGATACACTTCCCCTTGGCACACAGGAGCGTGAATACCTTGATGTGATCATTGATGCTGCACAACTCGGGAAAAACTTTGTCAGACAGATCAAGGCATTCGGCTCCGGCAAAAAAGTGCCGTCCAAGCCCATTGCCTTGGGCCCTGTCGTTCGCGATGCCCTTATCTTCTTCAAGCGATCGCTTCCTCATGATATAAAATTCAGGCAAAGGATAACCACAAAAGAAACCCTGGTACAAACAGACCCAACCCAGGTTCATCAACTGATTCTCAATCTCTGTGGTAATGCAATACAAGCCATGAACCCCGGTAAGGGTTCCCTCGACGTATTTCTCAAGGAAACCGAGGTCACTTCGGTTACCCCTGCCCTCGTCAATAACCTCAAACCGGGAAAGTATATGAAACTCACGGTTTGTGATACCGGATGCGGGATCGGTCCGGAAACGCGAGACCGGATATTCGATCCGTTCTTTACCACCAGGAAGGCACGTATGGGCACCGGGCTGGGGCTCGCAATCGCACATGAGGTGGTAAAGAATGCTCAAGGGTCCATCCTCCTTCACAGTGAGGTAGGGAAAGGAACACGATTCGAGATCTATTTTCCCCTTGCACCTTGATTCTCCGGACAAGCCTCTTATCTAAGGTCCACATATGAACACAGAGATCGAAAAGTATATCCTCTTGGTTGATGACAACACAGTAGACCTGCGCAGTACTCATCAACTGCTCGTCAATCTGGGGTACGATGTGACCTCAACCACTGATTCCCAAGAAGCCCTCTCCTTTTTCCGTAACGAGCCGGATAAATTCGATATGATTATAACCGATCAGTTCATGCCGAGGATGAAAGGTCATGAACTGGTAATTAGTGTGCGTGAGATCCGAAAAGATATTCCCGTCATTGTCTGTTCCGGGTCTGATGGAGCTCTCCAGGAGCTGCAAGAACAAATGAGAGACTTTCAGGAATTCTTGCTCAAGCCTTTTTCAAGATCTGAACTTACAGATACCATCCACCGTATACTGACATAAGATCGAGATCAAAATAAAAAATATTCCGCTTTCTTTCGTAATCGCTAAATATTTTCTCATAAAAGGTCGATGGATCAATAAGTATGAACGCAATCATTGGTGCAGTCGTGGTATTGTCCTGCGTGGTCGGCGGATACCTGCTGGAGCACGGGAACCTCAGTGTCATCCTGCAGCCGACGGAAGTCCTCATCATCTTCGGCGCCGCCACAGGGGCACTCCTCATCATGTCTCCTTTCAAGCTCCTTAAGGAGATCCTGAAAAACGTATCCAGTGTAGTGAAGCCGAAGAATTACGACTCAAAGAAGTACATAGAGGTTCTCTCGCTGCTCTATGAGATCTTCAACAAGATGCGCAAGGAGGGTATCATCGCCATAGAGTCTCACGTGGAGGAACCGCACAAGAGCGAGATCTTTAAAAAATACCCTGCAATCCTGAAGAACCATCGCACGCTTGATTTCATCTGCGACAGCCTCAAGATCCTGCTCTCTATCGATATACCGCCTCATGAATTCGATAATTTATTGGAGGTGGACATAGATGCCAATACCGCAGAGGCAAGCCATCCCTACCATCGCATCGCCAAGATAGCCGATTCATTGCCCGGACTCGGAATCGTGGCCGCGGTACTCGGCGTTGTGCTCACCATGCAAAAGATCAACGAGCCGCCTGCGGTGCTCGGTGAAAGCATCGGCGCCGCACTCGTAGGAACCTTTCTCGGCGTGCTCACGTGTTATGGTTTCGTCGGCCCCCTTGCAACACTGATGGAGCACCAGATCAAGGAAGAGGAGTCATATTACCAAGTGGTCCGCATAGCAATTGTCTCCTATGTTGCGCGCTCCATCCCTCAGATCGCTATTGAATTCGCACGCAGGGCCATCCCGGAGAGTGTACGGCCCAGCTTTAATGATCTCGAAAAGATCATGAAGGGTAAAGGCAAGTAATGTCTGAAAATAAAGAACAGCCTGTCATCATAAAAAAACATAAAAAGGGCGGCGAAGAAGGACACGGCGGGTCATGGAAGGTGGCGTATGCCGACTTTGTCACCGCAATGATGGCCTTCTTCCTTCTCCTGT
>JBEKLI010000312.1:0-4689 GCA_050010275.1 Desulfomonilia bacterium
GAAATCACCCGGGAGACAGCCATGCTCATGAGACAGGCAGGGTTTGCCACCATCAGGCTCGGTCTTGAGACGACAGACCCATTGAGGCAGCGCACAAGCGGCGGCAAGGTGACAAACAACGAATTTATCCGAGCTATGGAGAGCCTGCACAAGGCAGGGTATAATTCGGAAGAGATCGGGGTTTACATCCTTTGTGGGTTGCCGGGCCAGGAGGCCTCAGAGGTGATGGATGCGGTACGATTTGTCAAAGAATACGGCGGCAGGCCCAGGCTCTCTGAGTATTCACCCATACCTCATACGCAGCAATGGGAGGAGGCGGTTGGGTCGAGCCCGTACCCCATAGAAGAGGAGCCCTTGTTCCAGAACAATACACTGTTGCCTTGCAGGTCGGATCGATTCACCTACGAGCAGTACCAGGATATCAAAATATCCCTCAAGGAATTTGATACGAAGGTCTCTTGATATGTTCAGGCAGACATTACCTGGAAACCCTTGATGATGGCAGTGAGCACGTCATTGACCGGTGTCGGGATGCCATGCTCCCGACCGTATCTGCAGATGGCCCCATTCAGGGCATCTATCTCGGTGAGCCTGCTGCCTCGTGCCATGTCCTGGAGCATGGAGGACCGATGTGTTGCCGTGGGAGGGAGCTGAATCTCTGTGAGGATCTTATAATATGCATCAGCGTTTTCATATGGCAGCTTCACTCCCTTTGCGAGGGCAACTCCAAAGGTCTCATGGATGATCTGCCGCATGACATCCATTACTTCGGGGGCTTCCCGCAGGCGGCCGTAAGGCACATTCAATATGGCGCCCAGTGCATTCAGGGAGCAGTTGTAGAGTACTTTTCCCCAGAGGAATGACGTGATGTCTTCACAGAGCATAGTGGGGATCCCTGCATCATTGAGGTGGTCACAGACGAGTTTGATCGGGGCGAGGGGTGCAGTTCCGGATGGCGAGCCCAAGAGCACCTTGTCGGCATAGACTG
The DNA here is from genome assembly GCA_050010275.1 of Desulfomonilia bacterium. GTDB lineage: Bacteria > Desulfobacterota > Desulfomonilia > UBA1062 > UBA1062 > MWEI01. Next base: position 989 of record JBEKLI010000312.1, read on the forward strand.
TCACCCGAGCTGTGCCGGGCCTTTCGACCTCGGCTCCGAAGATGACACGGGCCCCCACGGTCCTTTCCCACCCGACGGCTTGGGCAATGGCCTCCCAGTTTCCCAGTCCGTTCTGGATGGAAAAGACGAGCGTCTTGGCGTGGATGAAGGGAAGTGTCTGAGAGATGACCTGGGCGGTGTGGTATGACTTCACGCTGAGCAGCACGACATCGAAGCTGCCGGACAAACCCTTTGTTCCATAATATGCCTTTACGCTGTCGAGCCTATGCTCACCCCAGATGCCGGTAATCGAAAGGCCCTGCTTCTGCAGGGCAAGCAGATGATCGTCCGCACCTACAAAGGTCACATCATGGCCGTGTTCTGCGAGCAACCCCCCGAATATACTCCCGAGGGCGCCTGCGCCCATCACCAAGTATTTCATTGCAGCCCTCTCATCCGGCCATAGCGAGAATTTGCCCGTGTGCCGGATATTCCATACCAGAGGAGGCAGTGTGCTGCAACCGCCACTTCAGGTATCCATGGATGGAAGCAATAGCATCCTGGGGGGTCCGGTAGACTGCAAGTCCGGCATCTCTAAAGATCGAGAACATCCTGATCCGCACCTCCTCGATGTCGAGGATATTTTCCGTAAACTGCGAGAGGATGGGGATGACCGGTTTGTCAATCTTCAGTGCCGCCTCGACGATGGCATGGGGACCGCTCTCGATCTGATCTTTCTGGAAGGATGTTATGAAGTCCAGCGAGAAGTAGGGGATAATGGCATCGATGTTCTCATCTTGGGCCATGGCCTCGATGGTATGGGCCATGATGGTGAAATCGAAGCCGTAAAACCCAAGATCCACGGGGTTCGTGGTGCTGGTGTTCACGTTGCTTATGCGCTCGCCGATACGCCTTTGGATTCCATCCGAGAGCTCCGGAAGCGATAAAGCGGCCAGAGAGGATATATCGGTGAAGAGCACGGATGTCCCTCCGCCTGCACCCAGAAAGCCGAGTCTGGATCCGGCCGGTGTCCTCTCGGCAATAGCCATCATGGTGAGGTCCACCATCTGCTCGAAATTGACTGCCTCGATACCATGATTTTGCCTCATGACAGCGGTCCATATTTCATGGCTTGCTGCCATGGCCCCTGTGTGGGAGGCCGCGGCCTTTGCACCCTGTTCGGTGATCCCGCCCTTGAGGATGACCACAGGTTTTTTTGCAGAGGTCTTTTTCAAGGCCTCCATAAAGCGCCTGCCATTCTTGATGTCTTCAATGTAGGCTGCAATCACCCTGACGGAGTCATCATCGGCCAGGTATTCCAGATAATCCTCCACCTTCAGGTCGATTTGGTTCCCGTATGATACCACCTTGTTCAGCTCGAGTTTGCGGGAATTGGCCATGCGCATGAAGTTGTGCGTCATGCCCCCGGATTGCCCGAGAAAGGCCACCTTGCCGATCCCGGTTAAAGGCGATTTGGGCACGTCACAGGTAACGGCGGACCCGGTGCAATGAACCCCGATGCAGTTGGGACCGATGATCCTGGTCCCTCCCTTGTGCGCTGCTTTAAGCATGGCCTTCTCAAGTTCCATATTCCCGATCTCGGAAAAACCAGAGGTGAAGAAGTGAATGAATTTGATGCCCTTGCGTGCTGCTGCCTCTACCGTCTCCAATGCTTTGCCGGCAGGTACACCGACAATAGCTAAATCTACGGGTTCCGGGATATCATCCAGGGAGGGATACACCTTGACCCCACTGATCTCTGTATACTTGGGATTGACCGGGTATAGCCTTCCCTTATAGCCTGCCATCTGGAGTATTTGGTAGTACGGCATCTTGCCGCCCCCCAGATGGGGAGATGCACCGAGTACCGCGATGCTCTCAGGGAAAAAAAGCCTTTGAAGATCCATATGTACTCCTCTTCTATGTTGCACAGGATGTGTTATGATCATAGCATAATACCAAAACAATGGTAGGACTACCAGTATTTTGTCTTGGGTATTGAGATAGCGATAAACACACAGGAACGCGAAAAGGGCTTGAATCTTTCTTGGCGAACCTCTAGATCTTACACCAATGTATCAGAGGCCAGTCCATTTTATGACTATTCGCATAACGTTACCCGGCAGGTCTATTTATGCACGGCTTGGCTTCAAGAAGGGTGTGACTGAGCTCAAAGGCGCCCAAAAAGATAAAGTGGATAAGGCTATCGATGAGGCGGCAGAGATTATACATCTGAAAGGGGCTGCCCGAATGGTAAACCTTATGAGGATCGACGCTGCCGGGGTTGAGCTGGAAGACGGGGTATTGTTCTCGAGCGGGGCCCTCAAGTCCTGCTCATGGGGGCGACTGCAGGGCAGAATATTATGGATGCCATTGCTCAAGCCACATCATCAGACAATCTTACCCGTGCAGTAGTGCTCGATGCGGTTGCCAGTGAGATGACCGATGGAGCACTGGACTGGATTATGGATTATGTAAATCAGGATCTTATGAGGCGGGTGCAACATCTCACAAAAAAGCGATTTTCCGCCGGTTATGGTGATTTTTACCTGGAGAACCAGAAAGCCATGTATGATCTGCTCCGAATGGAGACCATCGGGGTGTCTATTACGGATAGATGCATCCTCATCCCGGAAAAGAGCGTCACCGCCGTAGCCGGAGTGGCTGCACTGAGATAGATTATATGGGTTTGCTAGTGAGGTTTTTTGCGTGAACACAAAACTTAAGATTCAAAAGAAGATGCGGCAAGGGCTGGTCATTCTGGATGGGGCTACTGGCACACAGCTTCAGGCGCTGGGCATGCCTGACGGAGAGTCGCCGGAGATGTTCGGCATCAAGAACCCGGAGGCCATCAAGGCCGTGCATCAAGGTTACCTGGAAGCCGGCTCGGATATTATCTATACCTGCACCTTTGGTGCGAACCGGTACAAGCTCCCACAGTATGGCCTCAGCGATGTTCATGAAGTGAACAAAAGGCTTGCAGCCATTGCCAAGGAAGCGGCCGGAAAGAGGGGGCTTGTAGCAGGAGATATCGGCCCCACGGGCCGATTTGTGGAGCCATTCGGGGATTTAAGTTTTGAGGATGCCGTTGCCTGCTACAAGGAGCAGGTACGAGGGCTTCTGGAGGGTGGTGTTGATCTCTTTGTGATCGAGACCATGATCGACATCCAGGAGACCAGGGCAGCGCTGATTGCCATAAAGGAGGTCTCGGACCGGTTCACCATCTGTTCCATGACCTTTGATACCTCAGGCAGGACACTGAACGGTACGGATCTTTTATCAGCGCTCATCACATTACAGGCCCTCGGGGCGGACGTGGTAGGGTGCAACTGTTCGGCAGGGCCGAAAGAGATGATCCCGCTGATCAGACAGATGAAACCCTATGCAAAGGTACCACTCGTTGCAAAACCCAACGCAGGGCTACCCAAACTTAAAGAGGGAAAGGCGTTTTTTGAAATGGGTGCAGAAGAATTTTCCAGCTTCGGACCTGCATTCGTGGATGCCGGCGCCAGACTGCTCGGTGGCTGCTGCGGTACGACTCCGGAGCATATCAGGATGCTTCGAAAGAATTGTGACGGTCTAAAGCCGCAACCACCTCAAAACTATCTGGACGCAGGGCGACGGCCTTCTCGAGCGGAGTGCGCGCTTCACGGTATCGCTTCAAGCGGAAGTAGGTGAGGCCCAGGTTGAACTGCATCTCGTAAGAGTCTGGGTCGAGCCGG